>NZ_JBMGQS010000006.1:0-134157 GCF_049060005.1 Flavobacterium sp. PLA-1-15
GTCAGTTTAAATAAATTAATCAAAAATGAAACCCTCCAATCGGAGGGTTTTTTAATGTTTTCTATTTCTTAAACTTCCAGTCAAATTCGTCCTTATCGTTAAAAACAGCACCTACTTCAAGCTTGATCACATCGCCAAATTCCCCCTGAAGGATCATCCAATTCTCTTCATTAAACGAATTTTCAAAAGTATCAAAACCTTCCTCTGTCCATTTTGTCAAGCCCTTCGAAGCAAAATCTTTCTTCACATCGGCCACGCTCCTGCCAATAACTTTTATATCCAAAACCTCCAAATCTTCTGAAGAGCCCACAATATAACCCAGCTTCAAATCCTCCTCCACATAAAAAGTCAGACGAAGCTTCTGTGCATTATACAACAAAACCACATTATCGTCTTCGTCCTTAAAACTCTTGTCGGCCTTGCCATACAAAGCAACCACATCGTCCTGCTTCATCCCAAAAACCAACTTATCTACACCATTTTTTAAATTTACTTTCATCTTATAATTTATTTCCACAAAGCTACACTTTTCATCTTTACAAAAATCATTAGGAGCGAAAGGCTTGGTCCTAAAATAATCCATTTTCCCGCTTTCCGCAGTAGTTTTTGTATCGTTAAAGAAACTATACAAAAAGCTACAGGCTCCAATCGGGGCTAAAAGGCCAACCATAGCCTTTCCCTACTTTGCGAAAATACGATACATTAAAATAAGTAATTTAAAGTTTGGCCTGTAGGTTTTGTTTCACACTTTCAAACCATTCGTTTTTCAAGATACTTAAAACAATGCTGTCCCTGCGCGATCCTTCCAGAGTATGCATATTGCTTCGCAAAATACCTTCAACCGTACAGCCAATGCTTTTCATCGCATTAATGCTTCGTTCGTTCGACGCATCAGCACGAAACTCCACACGTTCCATCTGTAGCTTCTCAAAAACAAATTCAAGCAATAAGTATTTGCAATGCTTGTTGAGTTTTGTTCCTTGAAAATCTTTACCATACCAGGTGTAGCCCAATTGCAAAGTCTTAAAGGGCAAATTGATGTCGTAGAAACGCGTGCTTCCCGCATATTTCCCCGATTGCTTATCGAAAACAATAAACGGAAACTCGGTCGCATTTGCTTTTGCCTCCAAGGCAACATCAATATAATGTATGAGATTTTCTCTTCCATTTGCCCGAACCAGCGAGTATTTCCAAAGATTGGGTTCGTTTATAGAAAAAGGAAGCAGATACTCCATATCTTCTGCCTGCAAAGGACGAAGCAGTACGAAGTCATCTTCAAGAATAATATCTTTAGGAAAAAAAATCTCCATTAATTTAGAATAGAAAATAAAGAATAACAATAAACAATTACTTCTCGCTCATCTCGTCATAACGCTCCGGAACCTGAGGATCATAAAGCGGACATTTGAATTCCTCCATAATATCCACAAGCTTGTCCATAGTTTTGCCCTGTGTTCCGTAGCATTCTACGATTACACTCTGTGGTGTAGATTTTACACAAAAAGCACCCGGACCGTCGCTGTTTTTCCAACTGTTTTCGTCCACGCGTTCCCATTTAGAGAACACCGAATTGATTCTGTTTAGGATAATATCCGTAGGCAATTGCTCCAAACCTTCAACGTTTTCACCTTCATCCAAGGCTTCATAAACCAGCTGATGGTTCAAATAAACTTCTTCTGCATATCGCCAAAAAACCAATTCATACATAAGCTAATTCTTTAGAATCTATTAATATTCAAAAACGCCAAACTCACTCTTGATCGTCAGTTTTTTAGTTTCAGAAGCCTCTACTCTACCCACAATTTGGGCATCCACATTAAACGATTTTGAGATTTCGATAATATCTTGGGCAATGCTTTCTGGAACATACAATTCCATTCGGTGCCCACAATTGAAAACCTGATACATCTCTTTCCAATCAGTCTTGGATTGTTCCTGTATCAACTTGAAAAGTGGCGGAATCGGGAATAAATTATCTTTAATAACGTGTACATTGTCTACAAAATGAAGTACCTTAGTTTGGGCTCCACCACTGCAATGCACCATTCCGTGAATGTCTTTTGGGGTATATTTATCTAAAATAGTTTTGATGATTGGAGCATACGTCCTTGTTGGCGAAAGCACCAGTTTTCCTGCATCGATTGGAGCATTCTCGACTTCATCAGTCAGTTTCACCTGCCCGGAATAAATCAAATCTTCAGGAACAGCAGCATCAAAACTTTCAGGGTACTTCGTTGCCAGATATTTCTCAAAAACATCATGACGGGCAGAGGTCAATCCGTTGCTTCCCATACCGCCATTATAGCTTTTCTCATAAGTCGCCTGACCAAAAGAAGCCAGCCCGACGATTACATCGCCACCTTGAATGTTAGCATTATCCACCACATCCTTACGCTTCATTCTTGCTGTAACAGTCGAATCTACTATGATCGTCCGCACTACATCACCCACATCGGCGGTCTCGCCACCTGTAGAATGAATCGTTACGCCAAAGGTTTTCAACTCGCTGATGAGTTCTTCGGTTCCATTGATAATCGCTGAAATCACTTCGGATGGAATCAAGTTTTTATTTCTTCCAATTGTTGAGGAAAGCAGAATATTATCGGTTGCACCCACACATAACAAATCGTCGATGTTCATGATCAAGGCATCCTGCGCAATCCCTTTCCAAACTGAAATGTCGCCTGTTTCTTTCCAATACATATACGCCAAGGATGATTTAGTACCGGCGCCATCGGCATGCATGATTAGGCAGTAATCTTCGTCACTCGTTAAATAATCGGGAACAATTTTGCAGAAAGCTTTTGGAAATAATCCTTTGTCGATGTTTTTGATGGCGTTGTGAACGTCTTCTTTTGAAGCAGAAACACCGCGAAGTGCATATCTTTTGCTGGTATCAGAACTCATAAAGTGTGTTGTGTAGTTGTGTCGGCAAATGTAAACATAAAAAAAAAGCCTGCCAAGAGTAAAAGTCAATATATCAGAGCAATTCCTCAAGTTGAAAATGGAATCTCTGCTCATGATCATTTCTAAGGATAACGATGCTGATATAACGCCCTAAATTTGTTTTTAAAATCATATTGATCTCCTGTAAAGTCATCCTATAAGTCGATTTATTATTGATTGAAAGGATAACGTCACCTTCCATCAAGCCTGCTTTTTCTGCCAAAGAATTCTTCCTGATGCTATAAATTTCATATACAGGTTTGAGTTTGAAATTGTATTTGAATTCCGAAGTCCTTCTACCCTCATTATAAACAACGTCATTGGAACTCAGATTCAATTCTGTCCTAAAATGTTCAGTTTCAGCAATCCATTGGAGTCCAGCATGGTGTACGTTGATTCCGGTAACATTATAAGTAAATGGTCTGTTGAAATCGTGAGCTTTCTTGAGATACAATTTGCTGTTTTCATAATCAAAAATAATTGTAAATCGGTTAAGCAGTTCCCCTCCGACAGAACCCGCCCTATCGGCAACCATATTTACATTTTTTATAGAGAGTGAATCAGGAAATGAGCAGATTGGGTTCAAAAATTTAAATTGACCTATTGAAAATTGCCCTATCATAGCTTTCTTTCCATGAATATCGCCATTAAATCCTCGACCTAAAAAATCATCAAAATTTTTATCAGGAACATTTATCTTTTTTGATTTACTTTCAAAAAGCCACACAGAATCACTATTGCCTGTATCGATCAGGCATTTTGTATCGATAGTAGTATCACCGATTGTAGCGGTAGCTTGCAGATAAGGTTTTCCATTTTCAACAGTGATTTCAAAAGGAGCATATTTTGAAAAAAGTTTCTGCTTATTCACTCTTTCTTCATTATAAACCACTAAGATTTTCTTATTGTAATTTACTTCAACCAAATTATTTTTAAAAAATTTTGAACCTAAAATCCCATTAACAGGAATACCCAGACTTGATGAAAAATTAAAATCAGGGTCGATGACAATCAATATTTCATGCCTAACCGATTTTAAGCTTGACAGCATTAATGTATTGTTAGAAGACTTCAATGCTTCTGTTGAAGCTTGATCCCCCAATCCTCTTAATCTTATTTTTTGAATGTTGTTGAGCTTCACTTCTTCTTTGGATTCCAGACTAAACAATAATGTTTCATCTACTCCTGTATCCAGAAGAAAATTAAGTTCAATTCCATTTACTTTTACTGGAACAATTATAAGATTGTTGATCAATTGAAAAGGAATGCTAACTTTTTTATGATGGGTTGAAAACTGGAAACCTTCCTGCCCAAAAAGCATTGAATTGCAAAGCAAAAAACACAATAGTTGAAGGAAGAGTTTCATTTGCTGTAATTTTTAATAAAAATAAAAAATAAACACCAATTAATTGATAATTTACCAAGTTAAAGAATTGGCTCTCATCAAAAAAAAATGCACTTTTGTACCATTAAAAATTCAATCATGCCGAAAATTTCAAATAAAGGAAAACAAATGCCCGAATCGCCAATCAGAAAATTGGTTCCGTATTCAGAAATCGCTAAGAAAAAAGGTCACAAGGTATATCATTTGAATATCGGTCAGCCGGATATCAAGACGCCTGAAGTGGCAATGAATGCTATCAAAAATGTTGACATCAAAGTATTAGAATACAGTCATTCTGCTGGATTTGAAAGCTATAGAACTAAATTATCACAATACTACACTACTCACGGACTTCCAATTGATACTGCTGATATCATCATCACAACGGGTGGATCTGAAGCTTTGCTTTTTGCAATGGGAAGTACAATGGATGCCGATGATGAAATCATTATTCCAGAGCCATTCTATGCCAACTACAATGGTTTTTCTACGGCTTCTGGAGTGAAAGTAGTTCCTGTTATTTCTACAATCGAAACTGGTTTTGCATTGCCTCCTATTGCTGATTTTGAAAAACTGATTACGCCAAAAACAAAAGCAATCCTTATCTGTAATCCTGGAAATCCAACCGGTTACCTATATTCTAAGGAAGAAATGATGCAGTTGGCCGAATTGGTCAAAAAACACGACCTTTTCTTGATTGCTGATGAAGTGTACCGCGAGTTTACATACGATGGTGACGTGCATTATTCCGTAATGAACATTCCTGGAATTGAAGAAAATGCGATTATGATTGATTCGGTTTCAAAACGTTACAGTATGTGTGGCGCTAGAATTGGATGCATCGTTTCCAAAAATAAAGAAGTGATGGCTACAGCTATGAAATTTGCACAGGCAAGATTGAGTCCGCCAACATTCGCTCAGATTGCCAGCGAGGCAGCGCTTGAAACTCCTCAAAGCTATTTTGACGAAGTAATCACGGAATATAAAGATCGTAGAGATACTTTGATCACCGAATTGAACAAAATTGAAGGCGTGAAAGTGGCCAATCCAAAAGGAGCTTTCTACTGTATCGCACAACTTCCGATTGACGATGCCGATAAATTTGCACAATGGCTTTTGGAAGAATATGATTTGAACGGAGAAACGGTTATGGTCGCTCCTGCCGCTGGATTCTATTCTACTCCAGGGGTTGGTTTGAATGAAGTTCGTATTGCATACGTTCTTAAAAAAGAAGATTTGATTCGCAGTGTTGAGATCCTGAAAGAAGCGATTTCAGTTTACAACTCAAAATAAGAATAACCTATAAAAAGAAAAACCTTCAATTACTTGAAGGTTTTTTTATGGTTTTTGTTTTTCACTTAAAACGGAACATCACTATCATCGTCAAAATTATTCAAATTACTTCCGAAGGCTTCATTAGCCGATGGAAGATTTTTTGGTGTAATAAACGGATTGTCATCCAAATTCATTTTTGAAGGCAAATCGTCATATCCTTCTCCATAATTTTCAAGGTTATCAAACTTACCGAGATTTCCGATAAATTTCAAACGTACGTTTTCCAAACTACCATTTCTGTGTTTTGCAATGATAAATTCAGCCTGACCTTCGGTTGGAGAATGCTCATCATCATCCCATTCGTCAATTTTATAATACTCTGGACGGTAGATAAACGAAACGATATCCGCATCCTGCTCAATCGCTCCCGATTCACGAAGATCCGATAGCAAAGGTCTTTTACTCGAACCACGGGTTTCAACCGCACGCGACAACTGCGAAAGTGCAATTACCGGAACATTCAACTCTTTTGCCAAAGCTTTTAAGTTTCGGGAAATAGTAGAAATTTCCTGTTCACGGTTTCCGCCACCTTTACCATTTCCACCGGCTGTCATCAACTGAAGATAATCGACAATGATCATCTTGATGCCATATTGGGATGAAAGACGACGCGCTTTTGCTCTTAAATCGAAAATAGATAACGAAGGCGTATCATCAATATACAAAGGGGCTTTTTCAAGATTCTTCACCTTGATGCTCAATTGTTCCCACTCGTGTTTTTCTAGTTTTCCGGTTCTTAATTTCTCCGATGACAATCCTGTTTCAGACGAAATCAAACGGGTAATCAATTGGACAGAGGACATCTCCAGCGAGAACAATGCCACAGGATGGCCAAAATCAATCGCAATATTACGAGCCATCGAAAGTACGAAAGCGGTTTTACCCATACCTGGACGTGCCGCAATGATGATCAAATCACTTGGTTGCCATCCAGAAGTTACTTTATCCAGTTTTTCAAAACCAGTGGCAACACCGCTCAATCCTTCTTTTCCTGCAATTTCCTCGATTCGTTTCTTGGCTTGGATCACCAAACTCTGAGCCGTCTCGGAGCTTCTTTTGATGTTTCCTTGTGTCACTTCATACAATCTTGATTCAGCTTTGTCCAGCAAATCAAAAACATCGGTGGTTTCATCATACGATTCTTCGATTATTTCAGAAGAAATCTTAATCAAACTTCTTTGGATGAATTTCTGTAAAATAATCCTCGAATGGAATTCAATGTGGGCTGAAGAAGATATCTTTTGCGTCAATTGAATCAGGTAGAAATCGCCTCCAGCCAAATCGAGTTTTGCGTTCTTTTTGAGCTGGGAAGAAACTGTTAATAAGTCAATAGGCTGTGTATCTGTGAACAACTGCACAATGGCTTCAAAAATATGCTTGTGGGCATCTTTGTAAAACGCATCCGGCTGAAGAATATCAATAACCTCATCAACCCCTTTCTTATCAATCATCATCGCACCAAGAACTGCCTCCTCAAGGTCTAAAGCCTGTGGCGGAAGTTTTCCTTTTTCGAGATTGATGATCGTAGTCTTATCTACTTTTATTGGGTTTACATTTCTGAGATTTTCCATAGTGCGAATGTAACTAAAATTAAGAGAGGGTTAAAGCTCTAGTTGTTAGCCAGTAAGTGTTTATAAGTGTTTATAAGTGTTTGATTTGTGTTGATAACTCAAAAAAAACGCCCCGTTGTTGACGAGGCGTTACAATGATAAATTTGTAAGATTTACTCTTTAAATTCGCCCATTCTGCTGTATTTATCCATCCTTTGAGAAACTAATTCCTCTGTTGATAAATCTTTCAATTCATTATAAGCTTTGGTAATGTATTGTTCAACTGTTTTAAAAGTTGTTTCTCTGTCGTAATGTGCTCCTCCTAGTGGTTCTGGAATCACATCATCTACTAGATTTTGTTTTTTCATATCAGTAGAAGTCAGCTTTAATGCTTCGGCTGCTTTCTCTTTGTATTCCCAGCTTTTCCAAAGGATTGATGAACAAGATTCTGGAGAAATTACAGAATACCACGTGTTTTCCATCATCAAAACTTTATCTCCAACACCTATTCCTAATGCTCCTCCTGAAGCTCCTTCTCCAACGATTACACAGATGATTGGCACTTTCAAGCGACACATTTCCATGATGTTTCTAGCGATTGCCTCACCTTGTCCTCTTTCCTCAGCTTCCAATCCTGGATATGCTCCTGGGGTGTCGATGAACGTTACAACTGGAACATTGAATTTCTCTGCCATTTTCATCAAACGCAAAGCTTTACGGTATCCTTCTGGATTGGCCATTCCGAAATTACGGAATTGGCGTGTCTTGGTGTTGTATCCTTTTTGCTGGCCAACAATCATAAACGATTGCCCTCCAATTTTCCCTAAACCACCAATCATGGCCTTGTCGTCTTTAAAGCTTCTGTCGCCAAATAGCTCAAGGAATGTATCTCCACACAACGCTCTTACGTGGTCCATCGTGTAAGGACGGTTTGGGTGACGTGATAGTTGAACACGTTGCCAAGCGGTTAGGTTTTTATATATTTTACGCTTGGTTTCGTCAAGCTTCTTTTCTATTTGTTTGCAAGTAGTTGAAACATCTACATTGGATTCCTGACCGATGATCTGACATTTATCTAACTGGTCTTCTAGTTCTTTTATTGGAAGTTCAAAATCTAAATATTCCATAGGGCTAGTGCGTTTTTTATTTTTGTTCAGACTACAAAGATAAAACTTAATATCGTGTGCAAAAGGTTTTTTTTGTTTTTATCGTGCAGACTTATTTAAAAAATCAGACACGGATTTCACGAATTCACACGAATTATTAAGCTCTTAAAAAATTTACACAAATTTTAATTGGCTTTTGATAAATAAAGCTTTTTTACGACATAGTGGAGGTCTAGCCCTGATTGTAATGGAAATCCTTGCTCTTGAAAATGTATTTTTTCCTGACAGAAAAGAGCGACCGGAGGAAGCTCCTTTTTGTGGCTTGGAAAAAAACATTTTCAAGAGCAAGATTGGAATGGAAAGCAGGATTAGCTCCTTAAAAACTACTCTTTGGCTTTCATTTTATTTTTGATGATACCATTTAGGATTACGGTCAAAAGGATAATGGCCGAACCGATGTAGAATGAAACGCTCATTTTTTCGGACTCGCCGATAATGAAATAGGCCAAAATGATACCGTAAACAGGTTCGAGATTCGTGGTGAGCATGACGGTATAGGGCGACAATCGTTTCATGACATTTACCGATGCGGTGAAGGCATAAGCGGTACAAACAGACGACAATAACAGTATCAGAAGCCAGTCGTTTGTGGATACTTGGAAAAAGGCAGGCGTGAATTTTCCGTCGAAGAGAAGGTAAACCGAAACGAATAGAAAACCTGCAAAAAATTCATATAAGGTAATGATTGTAGAATCGTGTTCCTGGATTAATTTTCCGTTGAAGAGTGTAAAAAGCACCCCAACGAATACCGAAAATAAAGCGGCAAGTATGCCTCCGAGGTATTTGATTTCGACCTGCATGATGATGAACAGCCCGGCGATGATGACCAAGCCGAAAAGCACCTCGTACCAAAGCATTTTTCGTTTATAGAACAGCGGTTCGAGGACGGAAGCAAAGAATGCTCCAACAGAAAACATCGCCAAAGTGATGGAAACATTGGAAATATTGATGGCCTTGAAGAAAAATATCCAATGAATGGCAATCAGGAAACCGACAAAAACGAGTTTCATAACAGCCTTTGGAGGCAGGGCTAATTTTTTTTTGGTGAGCAACAGATAAACCAACAGGAACCCTGTAGCCAATAGCATTCTGTACCAAACCAAGGAAGCTTCCCTTATGGTAATTAGTTCGCCGAGAACGGCCGTAAACCCCCAGATGAAAACAATTAGATGTAGATTGAGGTAGCTTTTGAGGTTGTTATCTCCTTGCATTTCTTAACAGATAAATAGCTAGAATTCCGAAAGCGATATTAGGTATCCAAACGGCTAAAAGTGGCGGGATGCTCGACTTCTCGGCCATTACTCCGAAAATTTTATCAAAGAATACAAAGGCAAATGCAAGTCCGATTCCGATGGCAAGGTTCATTCCCATTCCTCCTCTTCGCTTCATAGCCGAAACGGCTACAGCGATAATCGTTAGGATAAAAGCCGAAACAGGTATGCTGTATTTTTTGTACAAAACCACCAGATAGGTGTTGATATTTCCTGAACCACGAGCGCGTTCTTTTTCGATAAATTTGTTCAAATCGCCTAGAGAAAGTGTTTCGGCAACATAAACGGTAGGAGTCAAATCTTCCAATTCAAAGTTATATTTGGCATCTTTTTTTGGAAGTGATTCAATGACGTCTCCAAACTCTCCAACTGTTCTTTTTGTATAATTGAACATCGTATAACTGCTATCTTTTTCGTTCCATTTGATCCTGTTGGCCGTAATCTTGCTATCGAGCGTATTGTCTCTGTTGAACTTTTCGAGTACGAAAGTAAAAGCCGTTTGGCTGTTTTGGTTTACGTTTTGTACATACACAAAAGTGGTATCGTCTATCTGACGGTACACATCTGTACTCTGCCGCATCTTGTTTTGCCCATTTCCTTTGAGGTACATGTACCTGAAATTATTGAACCCCTCACTGGCTTTTGGTACGATAAAAAATCCCATGAGCAATGAAAAGATTGAAACAATGGTAGCACCGATAAGATACGGACGCAGGAACCTCATAAAGGAAATCCCCGAACTCAAAATGGCAATAATCTCTGTATTGTTGGCCAATTTGGACGTAAACCAAATCACCGAAAGAAACAAAAAGATCGGGAACAGAAGGTTGGCAAAATAAATCACGAAATCCAGATAATACATCGCTATATCCGCAAAAGGAACTTTGTTTTGCAACATCTTGTTGACCTTTTCCGAAACATCAATGACAATTCCAATCGGAATAAACAACAGCAACATCACTACAAAAGTAGAGAGGTAGCGCTTGAGGATGTATTTATCTATTATGTTCATATTTCAGTTATCGGTTGTCAGTTGTCGGTTATAACCTCTTGTCCATTTGCTTCACCATCATTTCCTTCCATTGGCGGAAATCTCCGGCAAGTATATGTTTTCTGGCTTCACGAACCAGCCACATGTAGAATCCAAGGTTGTGGATGGTGGCAATTTGCTTTCCAAGATATTCATTGGCGGCAAAAAGATGACGCAAATAGGCTTTTGAATATTCTATATCTACAAAGGTATGTCCCATTTCGTCTATCGGAGAGAAATCGGCTTCCCATTTCTTATTCTTGATGTTGATGGTTCCGTGGGCGGTAAACAGCATTCCGTTACGGGCATTTCGTGTAGGCATCACACAATCGAACATGTCGATTCCGAGTGCAATGTTTTCCAAAATATTGATTGGCGTTCCAACACCCATCAGGTATCTCGGCTTGTCTTCTGGCAAAATCTCGCACACCACTTCGGTCATGGCATACATTTCCTCGGCCGGCTCTCCTACAGAAAGTCCACCGATTGCATTTCCTTGTTGTCCTGCATTGGCAATATATTCTGCCGACTGGCGACGCAAATCTTTATAGGTACTTCCTTGAACAATCGGGAAAAACGTTTGCTCATAGCCATATTTATAAGGCACTTTATCCAAATGGTTGATGCAACGGTCCAGCCAACGGTGGGTCATGTGCATCGAGCGCTGAGCATAACGGTAATCGCAAGGATAAGGCGTGCATTCGTCAAAGGCCATGATGATATCGGCACCAATGGTACGCTGGATTTCCATTACATTTTCGGGTGTAAAGAAATGGTAGGAACCGTCGATATGAGATTTGAATTTCACTCCCTCTTCCTTGATTTTTCTGTTCGAAGAAAGCGAATACACCTGATAGCCTCCAGAATCGGTAAGGATATTGCGGTCCCAGTTCATGAACTTGTGCAAGCCTCCTGCCTTCTCCAAGATTTCGGTCTGCGGACGAAGGTATAAATGGTAGGTATTTCCAAGGATGATATCCGGGTTGATTTCTTCTTTCAACTCGCGCTGGTGCACTCCTTTTACCGAAGCAACGGTACCAACGGGCATAAATATAGGGGTTTCAATCACACCGTGATCCGTAGTGATGCTTCCGGCACGGGCCTTCGATTGAGGGTCTTTTTGTAATAAATCAAACTTCATAAAAACGTTTTTCTCCCGACCATTCGGGACGGCAAAGATAATTTATTTAGGTTTTCTGAATCAGGATTTAGGATTTTATTTAACATAAACAAAACGATGAGAAACCATTAGCGAAACATCTTTACCATATAAGGCATTTAAAAGCATATAAAAGTTCCAATATCATACACTTAAATGAACTTAAATGCCTTATATGGTTAGAACTACTGAAACATCTTTTTTACCAATATAAGGCATTTAAGGACATAAAATAAGTAGCAATATCATACGCTTAAATGATCTTAGATGCCTTATATGGTTAGAACTACTGAAACATCTTTTTTACCATATAAGGCATTTAAGGACATAAAATAAGTAGCAATATCATACGCTTAAATGAACTTAAATGACTTATGTGGTTAAAAACAAACAATCTTAAATATTACTTTTTTTTAAATTTACCACCTCCGCAGAAAAATATCCGATATGAACACTACAAAAAATTATCTTTTTACTTCCGAACGACTTGGCTTTAGAAACTGGATTGAAAGCGATATTCCATTAATGGCCGTTATCAACAGCAACCCGAATGTGATGGAATTTTTTCCCTCCGTGCAAGATTTTGAACAGACACAGCGCTTCATCAAAAGGATGCAAAGCCAGTTTGAAGAAAAAAACTACTGCTACTTTGCGGTTGATGTTTTGGAAACCGACACCTTCATTGGATTCATCGGGTTATCCGACAAGGATTTTGAGTCAGACTTTACGCCAAGTGTAGACATCGGGTGGCGATTATCTGAGGAACATTGGAAAAAAGGCTATGCCACCGAAGGCGCCCTGGCTTGCCTCAACTATGGATTCGGGAATTTGAAACTTGAAAAAATAATTGCCACGACACCGGCCATCAACCTAAAATCCGAAGAAGTGATGAAAAAAATTGGCATGACGAAGGTGAAAAACTTCAACCATCCGCTGCTCTCGGACAACGAGCGCCTGGAGGACTGTTTGCTTTATTCTATTAAAAACCAACTAGCAAATTGAAATTTAAAGCAATAATATTTTTATATTTACCTCAGATATAAAAAAACAACCTTCTAAACGATATAAAAATGGCAAAAGGTCAGGACGCAAAAAAGGCAGTAAAGAAAGAACCTCTGAAAACCGCCAAGGAAAAGAAAGAGGAAAAGAGGGAAAAGAAAAATAGTCCCAAAAGAGATTAACAAAACATATCCCCAGCTTTAAAGTTGGGGATTTTTCATAATATAGATGTCAAAAAAAACCAAAAGTTTCGGTATCAATTTGCGTTAAGGCTTCATTTTTCTATTTTTGTAAAAAAGCCAAAATCATTTTATACCCTATTTATGGAATTATACTACTCGTTTTCAGTTCTCATCGTTCTAGCATCCTTTTTTGCCTACCTCAACCTGCGGTTCCTCAAGCTTCCCTCCACCATCGGGATCATGATCATCGCCATGATCACCTCGATTATCCTGGTTGTTTTCGGGAATATTTTCCCCGATTCGCTCACGAATTTCTCAAAACTTATAGCCGATTTTGACTTTACCGAAGTCCTCATGGGCGCCATGCTAAACTTCCTGCTCTTTGCCGGAGCCATCCACATCAACCTGAAGGATCTTCGCGAACAGCGCGGTCCCATCATGGTCTTCTCCACCGTCAGCGTCATCATTTCCACCTTTGTCGTGGCCCTGCTTTTATATTTTACCGTGCCTCTTTTTGGCGCAACATTGCCCTTTATATACTGCCTGCTTTTTGGCGCCTTGATTTCGCCAACCGACCCAATTGCGGTTTTGAGCATCCTGAAAAATGCCAAAGTTCCGAAGTCCTTGGAAACCAAAATTGCCGGCGAATCCCTTTTTAACGATGGTGTGGCGGTAGTGGTTTTTGCCGTAATCCTTCAATTGGCGCAGGATGCCAACAGCGATTTCTCGCTGCCACACGTTTCCTGGTTATTGATCAAAGAAGGTCTTGGTGGCTTTCTTTTAGGGACTCTTCTAGGTATCGGCGCCTCAAAAGCGATGCGAAAAATAGACGACTATAATGTGTCGGTTCTGATCACACTATCGGTTGTAATGGGCGGTTATTTGATTGCCCACGGAATGCACATTTCGGGTCCGCTAACGATGGTTGCCGCCGGAATCATCATCGGGAATTTCGGGAAAAACACAGCCATGTCGGCCACTACAAAAGATTACCTGAACAAGTTTTGGGAACTTATCGATGAAATCCTCAACGCCATCCTGTTCCTTTTTATAGGGTTTGAATTATTGCTGATCCCGAACATCCTGAGCTTTTGGGGAATTGGTATGGCGTGTATCTTTATCGTACTCTTTTCGAGATTTATGTCGATTTGGATTCCGACGAAAATCATCCCGTTCAAACGAAAGTTCGAGCGTTCTACCATCAAGATTTTGGTATGGGGAGGACTTCGAGGCGGTGTGTCCATTGCCCTAGCACTTTCGATAGAAGAAGGTCCAAACAAGCAGATCATCCTGGCCATTACCTATTTTGTCGTGGTATTTTCGATCATCGTCCAAGGACTTACGATTGGAAAACTGGCCAATAGAATTTTGCCGAAAGCGCAAAAACCGGCAGAAGTTTAGGATTTATTCTTATACACGAATTCCACGAATTTTCACTGATTGATTGGTGAGAATCCGTGGAATTTCTGTTTTATATGAAAAAAGAAACCATCCGCTAGGCAGATGGTTTTCTCCAATATAAAAACAATTTAAAACATTAGAATTTGTAGCCGGCTCCAACGAAAACACCGTTTACAGCAACATCTCCAAAGCCTAAAGAATATTTTGCATTGATGTCGATATTCTCCGTCACATCATACGAAGCACCAAGATCCAAGTTCAATTTGAACTCATCCTCTTCGGCATCCATAAAGTAGTTGAAGCTTGGTCCGGCCAAAGCGTGGAATTTTTCTGCAAAAGAATATTTGGCCAAAACCGGAACCGAGATAAAGTTCAAATCAGAAATGGCAACATACATCACCTCGGGCTGTACCGCAAAATTTTCTGACAAGCCAAGGGTTACAAAACCACCCACAAAAAATCCAGTTTCTGAACTTGTAGTAGTTCCCGATCCCAACGGTCCAAGATCATACTTCACTTTAGCCGATGCGAAATCCACACCCGCTTTTACACCAAAAGTTGTTTCCTGAGCTGTTGCATAAAAACTTCCTGCCAACAAAAATGCTCCTAGTAATAATTTTTTCATGATTAATTGTTTTTAGTTATTAATAATGTAAAAGTATCAGCAGAAGCATTTAAAAACAATACGACATTTGTCGTATTTTACTGTATTGGTCTAAATCGTGTCGGGCAAAATCTTACCTGGATTCAGTATTCCGTTCGGGTCAAACACGCCCTTGATGCCTTTCATCAACAGCAGTTGTGTTTTGTTGAAGGCAATGTCCATGTAGTTTTTCTGCACATACCCGATGCCGTGCTCGCCCGACAGAGTTCCCTTCAAGGCAACCGTCAGTTCAAATATTTCACGGATTCCCTTTGGAGTTTCGGTCTTCCAATCTTCATCGGACATAGTTCCTTTTACGATGTTCACGTGCAAATTACCATCACCGGCATGCCCATAACACACCGACTTGAAGCCATATTTATCACCGATAGTCTTAATGCCTTCAAGCAGTTTTGGCAATTCATATCTCGGTACGACCGTATCTTCCTCCTTATAGATAGAGTTCGATTTTACAGCTTCGCCAACGGCACGACGCATCTTCCAGAGCGCGTTTTTCTGGTCTTCGGTATCGGCAAAAAGAATTTCATCGATATCAAACTGTTCCAGCACCTCGGTTATTTTTTCCGCTTCCGCGAAAAGCACGTCGGGATAATTGCCGTCCACTTCAATCAGCAAATGCGCCTGCACTTCATCCTTTATGTTGATGCTCACACCCTCTACAAAACGCAAAGTCCAATCTATCGCGTCGCGCTCCATAAATTCCAACGCACTTGGCGTAATGCCGGCACTGAATATCTTGGAAACCGCCTCGCACGCCTGCGTTGCATTATAAAAAGGAACCAGCATCAGGATATTATGGGAATTCTGCGGAAGGAGCTTCATCACAATTTTAGTAATCACGCCAAGTGTTCCCTCGCTTCCCACCAACAGTTGCGTCAGGTTGTATCCTGTTGAATTTTTTAGCGTATTTGCACCTGTCCAGATGATTTCGCCTGTCGGCAGAACCACTTCTAGGTTCAGGACATAATCCTTGGTAACGCCATACTTCACGGCTCTAGCACCACCGGAATTTTCAGCTACGTTCCCTCCTATCCAGCAACTTCCCTGACTGCTCGGGTCGGGCGGATAGAACAAGCCTTTACTGGCAACAGCTTCCCTCAATACTTGGGTAATAACGGCTGGCTCAACGATCACTTGGAGGTTTTTCTCATCGATGTTCAAGATTTTATTGAAGCGTTCCATCGAAAGTCCGATGCCTTTGTGGATGCTCAAAGATCCACCGCTCAGACCGGTTCTTCCACCTATTGGCGTAACGGGAATCTGGTATTGGTTGGCTATCTTCAGTATCTCCGAAATCTCTTCGGGTGTTCCGGGCTTTAAAACTACCGACGGCGGAAAAACATAATCTTCCGTTTCGTCATGGCCATAATGGTTGCGGGTTTCTTCGTCCAAAAAAAGAAATGATTGACCTACTACACTTTCGAGTTGGTCAATCATTTCCTGTGATAATATAAAATCTTTCATAAACAGTACATTTTTGTCACCCGAACCTTGATTCGGTTTTCAAAAATACTATTTATTTGGTTGTGGCGTCATTCTCAGGTAAGGTTTTATTGAAGTGTGCCCTTTTGGAAATTTTGAAGGGATATCTTCATCTTTAATTGCTGGCGTAATCACAACATCATCGCCTTCTTTCCAGTTGGCTGGAGTGGCTACGCTGTAGTTTGCGGTGAGTTGCAGGCTGTCGATTACTCGTAATAATTCGTCAAAGTTTCTACCGGTTGAAGCGGGATAGGTCAACGTTAGTTTTACCTTTTTGTCAGGACCCACTACAAAAACCGAACGAACCGTAAATTTGTCACTGGCGTTTGGATGGAGCATATCATATAAAGTTGCAATTTCCTTATTTTCGTCGGCTATAATGGGGAAATTCACAGTTGTATTTTGCGTTTCATTAATATCCTTAATCCATTTGTGGTGCGATTCCAAGTCGTCCACACTTAGTGCAATGACTTTCGTGTCTCTTTTTTGAAATTCTGAAAAATAGTTGGCTACGGTTCCTAATTCGGTTGTACAAACCGGAGTAAAATCGGCAGGGTGTGAAAAAAGAATACCCCAGGAAGTGCCGAGCCATTCGTGAAAATTTATGTTCCCTTGTGTAGTTTGTGCTGTAAAATCGGGAGCGATATCGCCTAATCGTAATGTTGCCATAATTATCTTATTTTATTTAAAATTGACTTTTGCCAACATTAAAATTATTGAATAAATGACAACGAAAACAAAACATTGCGTTAAAACTCGATATATTATTTAACGAAAACGATTTAGTTGAAAATTATCTTAAAAAAAAGGCACTACATGTCTTAGCCCTGATAGTAGTGAAAATCCTTTTTAAGTAGAGCGCTATTTTTTGCAAAAGAAAAAGAGCGACCAACGGAAGCTCCTTTTTATTTTAG
Source organism: Flavobacterium sp. PLA-1-15 (assembly GCF_049060005.1). Taxonomy (NCBI): domain Bacteria; kingdom Pseudomonadati; phylum Bacteroidota; class Flavobacteriia; order Flavobacteriales; family Flavobacteriaceae; genus Flavobacterium; species Flavobacterium sp. PLA-1-15. Next base: position 17,484 of record NZ_JBMGQS010000006.1, read on the forward strand.
CAAAAAAAGCGGTTTACTAAAAAGATTGGAACGAATAGCAGGATTAGCTTCTTCTTATTAAACTTTAATTCTTCTTTAAATTCGGAAGAAACAACGCAATAATACCAATCAAAGGCAGATAGGCACAAAGATGATAGACATAGTCAATACTGGTATGGTCTGCCAGATTTCCGAGCAATGCCGAGCCCAGGCCACCCATTCCGAAAGCAAAACCGTAGAAAAGTCCAGAAACCATTCCGAGTTTCTTAGGCAATAATTCCTGTGCGTAAACAAGGATTGCCGGGAAAGCCGATGAAATGATGATCCCGATGATTACGGAGAGAATTCCAGTCCAAAACAGGTCGACGTGTGGCAACATCAAGGCAAACGGCGCCGCTCCAAGAACCGAAAACCAGATAACGTATTTGCGTCCGAATCTATCTCCCAAAGGTCCGCCAATCAAGGTTCCGACAGCACATGAAGCCAAAAACCAGAAGAGGTGAAACTGTGCATCTTGTATGGAAAGCTGGAACCTGTACATAAGATAGAAGGTGAAATAGCTCGAGATACTCGCCATATAGAAGAATTTCGAGAAGATAAGCACCAATAAGATGGCTACCGAAAGGACAATTTTAGTTTGAGACAAATCAGGAAGGATGATTTCCACTTTCTTTTTGGCGCGTAATGTGAGGTGATTCTGGTACCAAGAAGCAATTCGGGCTAATACAAAAAGCGCTATGATGGCCACAATAACAAACCAGATGATATAATGCTGATTGTTTGGCACTACGATCAAGGCAACCAACAAAGGTCCGATTGCAGTTCCGGCATTTCCTCCCAATTGGAAGATCGATTGTGCCAGTCCGCGTTTTCCACCGGAAGCCAGGAATGAAATTCGGGAAGCTTCGGGATGGAAGATGGAAGAACCAATTCCAACTAAGACTACCGATAAGATGATTATTGGAAAACTGGCTGCGAATGATAAAAGTATGATTCCTCCTAAAGTAAACACCATCCCGAAAATCTGGGAATAAGGCTTTGGTTTCTTGTCCGTATATAACCCAACAATGGGTTGCAGGATGGAAGCCGCCATTTGGTAGGCAAAGGTGATGAGCCCGATCTGGGTGAAGGACAATTGGTAGTTATCTTTTAAGATGGGATAAGCCGCCGGGATTACTGCTTGCAACAAATCGTTTAAAAGATGGGCAAATGCGATTGAAAAAAGTATAGGATAAACAGTCTTCTGTGCCAAATCGGTTGGCGGTGTTGAAGTATTTGTATTTGCAATTTCCATAAGAGTCTAAGATATTTGTAAGATCCAATACCAGAAAGCAAGTGTCAGGAACGATAACGGGATTCCGAAACCAATCATCATACTGCTTAGTTTGGGTTTTAATCCGTGGGAAGAAGCGAGTATGGATGCGGTTATCATGGGTGCCATTGCGGCTTCCATAATAGCCACTTCGATTATCTTACCGCTTTGCCCGAGGATTAAAATATAAAGTACATAAAAAAAGGCCGGAACTATAAAGAGCTTAAAGAACAATCCCAATGTCAGAAAATTCCAATGCTTGCTGTGTCTTTCGACTTTGAGCTGCAATCCGACGGCTATCAGGGCAATCGGCGTTACCGTAGTGCCCAATTTTTGGAAAACGGTTTGCATTGTTTCGATAAAATCCATTTGAAAAACATTCAATGTTCCTCCTATCACAAAGGCAATAAAGGGCGGAAACAAAACCACTTTCCTTACTATCAAAGAGGTATTTGGAGTATCTCGGGAATACATTGAAGCGACAATGATCCCTAAAGTGGTAAGTACCAGAAATGATCCCGTCTGATCCAATACAATGGCTGTTTCCAAACCTTCCCTGCCGTATAAAGCTTCAATTACAGGAAAACCTACAAAGGAGGTATTGCCTAGACCGCTTACCAGAATCAAACAGCCAACCAATTTTTTAGACCAATCGAATGCTCTTCCGAGCGACCAAAAAAAGGCAAAAGATAGCGAGAAGCAAATCCAGGCAACCGCCATAGGATAGAGCAATTGCGAACTCAATTCGATTTTAGGAATGTAATAGAGTGCCAAAGCAGGAAGCGATACATAAATCACAAACTGATTCAGGGTTTTGTGACTGTTGACTGGAAAATCTTTTATCTGCTGGAGGAAAACTCCGAGCAGCAAGCAAATAAAGATCAAGATGATGTTTTCCATAGTCGAAAAGTGACTGCAAAAATACTACTATAAAATTGCAGTATGAATTTTTAACGCTTTTTTAATTCAGGAAAGAGAAAAAGACATTACATTTGTAACATATTTTATTACAGTATGATTTCAGGTAAGTTTGCCATCACATTGCACATCCTCACCTTGCTTTCAAAATTTCCGGATGAATATCTTTCGTCTGATTTTTTGGCAGGAAGTATGAACTTGCACCCTGTCTTGGTACGGAAGGAAATTGCCAACCTGAAGAAAAACAATATTGTAGAAAGTAAAGAAGGAAAAAACGGCGGTACAAAACTATTGGTACCCGCAAAGGACCTTACGTTGGATATGATCTTCAAGCTTACCTTTGAAAAAGTAACCTTGGGGTTTTCAAAGAAAGATCCCAACCCGAATTGTCCTATCGGAAAACAAATCAATCAGAATTTGCAATTGCTTTATGACGACATCAATGACAAGATCAGCGATCAATTGCACGGCATTACCCTGACCGATTTTCAAGAAAAGTTCTAAGATTTTTTTTAACTAAAACTGTAACATTTTTAATTACATATAAATATGAAAGTAGCAATTATTGGAGCAACAGGCTTCCTAGGAACCAGCCTCGTAAACGAATTTACAAACCGTAATCACGAAGTGACGGCAATTTCAAGAACTGCAAAAGAGTCTGACAAGGACAATTTGAAGTACGTTGCCGTTGATGTTTTCAACATCCAGCAATTGGCAGAAGTCTTGAAAGGAAACGATGCCGTTGTGAGTGCCTTTAATCCGGGTTGGACGAATCCAAACATCTATGCCGATTTCTTGGCAGGAGCAAAAGCCATCCAGGAAGCAGTAAAATTATCCGGAGTAAAAAGATTGATTACTATCGGTGGTGCGGGAAGCTTGTACATCAACGGAAATCAATTGGTGGACGGACCTGATTTTCCAGCAGAAATCAAACCCGGTGCAACAGCGGCACGTGAATACTTGAACATTATCAAGGAAGAAAAGGAATTGGATTGGGCATTCTTTAGTCCGGCGATTGAAATGCACCAGGGGATTACCACAGGACGCACAGGAAATTACCGTTTGGGTCTGGAGAATCCTGTCTTTGATGACGAAAACAGAAGCATCCTTTCAGGTGAAGATGTCGCAGTGGTTTTGGCCGATGAAGTTGAAAATCCAAGACACCATCAAGTTAGATTTACGGCGGCCTACTAATTGATTTTAGAATTACCGTTTTTCTTAGAACTCATAATTAAAAACAGTTTCATTAGGCAAATAGCCTTTTGAAACTGTTTTTGTTTTGCTTACTTTTACTCTTCCAAAACAAGCAAGTGAAGAAGCCCAATCCAAAATCTGCCTTACACGAAAAAGAAGGAATCCCGCAACCTGAAATCCTCAGTACTGCCGTGGCAGGAAACATACAACAATTTCGAAAAGTACAGCCTTCTTCAAAGGATCTGGTCGACGGTATTTTGGCAGGCAACATCACCGCCTTGAGCAGGGCGATTACGCTTGTAGAAAGCACCAACAGCAGTCATTTGGCCAAAGCCAACGAAGTCATAAATGCGTGTCTGCCCTATGCCAACAAATCGGTTCGCATAGGAATTACGGGGGTTCCCGGTGTTGGAAAAAGTACTTTTATAGAAGCCTTCGGGAAATACCTGACGGGTCTTGGCAAAAGAGTGGCCGTTTTGGCTGTCGACCCCAGCAGTACCATCTCCCATGGGAGCATCCTCGGCGACAAAACCCGTATGGAGGAGTTGGTAAAGGATGAGAATGCCTATATCCGTCCCTCTGCCTCCGGCGAAACCCTTGGAGGTGTGGCCCGAAAAACCCGTGAAACGATTACACTCTGTGAAGCCGCCGGATTCGATACTATCATTATTGAAACGGTTGGTGTTGGTCAAAGCGAAACTGCCGTTCACAGCATGGTTGACTTCTTCCTTCTTTTGAAGATTTCCGGTGCTGGTGATGAATTGCAGGGGATCAAAAGGGGGATTATGGAAATGGCCGATGCCATTGTGATCAACAAGGCCGATGGAGACAACATCAAAAGGGCAAAGCTTGCCAAAACCGAATTCACGCGGGCACTTCATCTGTTTCCTGCTAAAAAATCAGGCTGGATACCTACGGTTTCCACCTGTAGTGCTTATACTAAGGAAGGCATCGACGAAGTTTGGAAAACCATTTCCGACTATCTGGAGCTTACTCAAAGCAATCATTATTTTGATGAAAGGCGAAGCGAACAGAATCACTATTGGATGCTCGAAACCATCAATGAGCAATTAAAGAACAGCTTCTTTAACCATCCCGAAATAGCAATCTTATTGGAAGAAAACAAAAAAGCAGTGCAAAACAATGAATTGTCACCGTTTGCAGCTGCTCGTATTTTGTTAGAGAAATATTTTAAGGTTTAGTCAATAGCAATTAGCCAAAAGCCAATAGTATTCAGTATTTCAACTACTACTCTTCGTATCGTGCTATTTCCCTATCATAAAATGCATTGGCCTGTGTTATCAAGCTCTCCATTTCAGCATTGAGTTCGGCTTCGTCAAGGTCTTCGTCTTCTTCCATGAACTCTACCTCATCGTCTTTAAGGTTGATGATGAAACGTGGGTAATCCAAGTGGATGATGAAGATATCTTCTGGGAAATCGGTGTTGTCGCCTAGTAAAAATTTTGGTAATTCCATTTGATTTTAGATTTTAGAGTGTAGGTTTTAGATTTAAGAACTATGCTTTGCCTACACTTTGCATTTTTTATTATTACTTTTTATTCCTGTCAATTGAAAACTGGTTACTGTCCACTCTCCCGAATCATCTTGCGGGTTAGGTTTTCAAAGCGAATATACAAAAATATTGCTGCTGTAGTCAATCCTGCCAATAAACCTATCCAGATACCTACTGCTTTTAGGTCGGTGTACAATCCCAGATAGATGGATATTGGGAAACCGATGATCCAATAGGAAACGAAGGTGATGTACATTGGAATCTTCACGTCCTGAAGGCCTCTTAAAGCTCCTAAAACTACTACCTGTAAACCGTCCGTTAGCTGGAAGACCGCCGCCACTAATAGCAACTGAGAGGCGATGTAGATTACTTCTCCTGTATCTTTTGCGTGGGCTAGATCTTCTGAATTTACAAAAAGGGCCGGAAGATGTTGGTGGAATACCACAAATATGACCGCAAAGACAACCTCCAACAAAATGGTTAATAGAAAGATGGAACGGGCTACAATTTGTAATTTCTTATAGTCCATAAGTCCCTTTTGATTGCCTACACGCACCATGGCGGCTACGCTCATACCCATTGCAAACATAAACGTTAGCGATGCCAAGCTCAAGGCAATTTGGTTGGCCGCCTGACTGGTTGTGCCCAAGGCTCCCGATAGCCAGATGGCTCCTGTGAACAATGCCACTTCAAAAAACATCATCAAAGAGGAGGGTAAACCTAGCGAAACAATGCGCTTAATGACGGACTTCTTGATTTCGCTAAAGCTGAAGTTCTCAAAATAGGGAATGAATTTAGCTTTACTTCTTAGGGCATAATGCATATAAACCACCATAATGATACGGGACAGAACGGTACCAATGGCCGCTCCTACAATGCCCATCTTAGGAAAAATCCATATCCCGTAGATTAGGAAATAATTGATGATGATGTGGACGACGTTGCACAACAGATTGGCCCACATGGCGTATTTGGTCTCCGACTTACCATCGGCGAATTGCTTGTAGCCTTGGAATATTACCAAAGGGATCAATGAAAAGGCTACTATGTCCAGGAAAGGCTTAGCCATCTCTACTACTTCCTTGGGTTGCCCCATGAAGGAGATGATGGGCTTTGCGAAGAAGATGATAGTAAAGAGCGACACTCCCAAGATGGTACACAGGAACAAGCCGTGGTGGAATATGCTCCTGCCCTTTTCGATGTCCTTTTGTCCATCTGCTTCGGCGATGAGGGGCGTGATTGCAGTGGAGAACCCTATACCGAACGACATGGCGATGAAGATAAAACTGTTGCCTAGGGAAACGGCGGCCAACTCTGTTGGGCCTAGTTTTCCTACCATTATGTTGTCGACAATTCCTACGAGGGTGTGACCTATCATGCCCAGAATGATGGGATAGGCAAGCTTTAGATTATAGGAAAACTCACGGGTGTACTGCTGTAAATTCACTGCTTTGAAAAATTAGTGCGCAAAGGTAGGGAGAAAAGCGGGGATAAAAATGGTGGCAGTGCAACTTTAAGAGAGAAGATTTGAACGGTGGATTGAAGGGCTTGGGCTGAAGGTTATTGGCATATCGATGCTGGTTGCTTGGCATTGGAAACAAAAAAAGCCACCAATGGTGACTCTTTCTTTATACTGCACTACCGGGACTGGTTGGGGCATCTCCGCCGGCTGGATCTACATCGCCCCAGTCGGTGTGGGGGTTTACGTCGTCGTTGTCTTGCTCTTCCTCGTCTTGTGGAAGGTCATCCCTGCGCTCGTCGGGACGGTTGTTGTAGACTGGTGTTTGGTCTGGATCTTGGATGCTACGCTCTTGATCCTCGCGGTGTTGATTGTTTGTGTTCATAGCAATTGGTTTTACAGGAGGAATGTATCTCCTTGGTTATAGGTCAAAGTTACCAACTACGCTCTTCTAATTCTTACACTATTTACAACAAAAGTTACAGCATTGTAAAGTACTATACTAGCTTTTGTTTACCTTCTTCATGGCAACTTCCACATCAATAGGTGGTCCTAGGTCTTTCAGGTCGGCATCGGTTTCTTTGGGGAAGTTGCCTTTGGCGATGTTCTTGAAATAGCCTTCCATCTCATTGCCACCCGGAAAATGAACAGACATCAACGAGCCGGGATTGTTCTCATACGGATTGGCGAATGTGTGTGGCACACCCCTCGGCACAAAACAAGCATCACCTGCCTTTGCCAAAAATATCTCCTCGCCCAACTGAATGAGGAATTCTCCCGCAACCACAAAGAAGAGTTCCTCCTGATGCTCGTGCACATGCAAGGGCGGTCCCCCTTTGTACTTTAGAGCATTGGGCATCGTAGTCCCCATCAGCAATTGACCATCGGTGTCTTTGTTGGACACCACACAGCGCAACAAATCATTGGTCATGGTTTGAGAGATGCCGTCAAAGCGGGTCTCGTTTGCTTTGATGAAAACCCCTTGCTTGGGTTTGGTACTTTTGTTACTGGCAGTAAAACTGAACCTGGGCAACAGCGTAGCGGGAACTGCCAATAGCGAGGTAAAGAGGAAATTACGTCTTTGCATGTGTTGGATTATTTAGATTATTAGACTGTTAGATTATTAGACTACTAGACCTGTGGACTTTCGGACTTGTACCTCTATATATTCTTTATAAAAACACCTATCATTCTGTAAATATCTATAATTCACACTACTAAAAACAGCAGCAATAGATAAACGACGTTTTAAATAGACGAAAGTCTTTTTATGGAAGAGGCAAAAGGCATTAGTTTGAATGGGATGCCTTGAAAGGAGGGCTTGGCACTACTTCCTGCTTCTCTTTGTCTCATCTAACTTCATCTTTTCTTTACTCTTTTAGCAATCCCTTCCCGACCACTTCCTGATGCAAGCGTTCCATTAACAGCCCCACAAGTACATGCATCTGCTGGACCTTCTCCCCATCAAGCACCGTCAATTTCGGACGCACCATCCTATGTACATCCACATACGGAAAGAAATCCGTCCAGAATGTGTCGATGAGGTATTGGTAGTCCCGCAGCTTGTCATCGGCATAGAGGCACAAATTCCATAACGCCTCACTCGTAAGATAATGGGGCACATAATAGATCTTCACAAAAATATAGGTGCGGCAGAACGACTGGAAAAACAATGCAAAAACAGCATCGAGCCCCTGATAGTTTCCAGCAGGATGGTCGGCAATTGTTTTAAACTGCGCTGCACTGTCCTTGGCCGGCCGGTAGTAAAAATACAGATCCGCGTGGCAGGGTTGATACGGTACCTCCCAATGCAGGTCGGGGTGGTAGGCGCTCGAAGAATAAATCAAAAAGGGGGCTTGCATAACGGAGGCAAAAAAGTGCTGGAAGGCATAGAGGTTTGATTGGATCCAATAGCGGTCATGGCCGATTAAGACAAATTCATGACGGTCCCCCATCCTGCTCCTTAGTGATTGCGTTGTCCTCTCCAACTGTTCGTTGCTGATGCCCCTTCCAACAATCAATAGATAGAAAGTGGTCTTGGATCCATACGTGACTTGATGGTAGAAGTACAGCTGCTCGACTGTCTTAAGCCGGAGGATGATGTCCATGGTTTCGTCGGTTAGGCCCGTGCCCGCATGGCGGCGCACTTCCTCCACCACTGGCAGCGCTGGCTTGTCCCATGCTTTTTTGATCAATTGTTTTAAGGTACGATGGCGCTCCACAATCAGACCGTACAGGCTGTCTGCTACAACCGCCATCGCTTCATGAAGTTCCTCATGATAGTAAGGTTCGTCACCCTCCAGATCCTTTACTTTTTCAAAGACTTCTGTTAAGTAATAGCCGTTGCCCTTGCCGCTGACAAAAAACTTTTGGACAGCGGGAACATAGGCCGCCAGCTTGTTTATTCGTGCTTCCAAACTGCTTGAGTTGACAGCCCTTCCGCAATACAGTTCCTCCAGATACCGCAGATCGTATTCGAACAGCCGCGCATAGGAAGTAAAAATACTGTTGCCTGCATTTTCCGCTATAAGGTGGCGCAGTTGCGACTGCTGGAGGTCACGGTCGTGGTAGAACTGCTCCGAGAAAGTGCGGTACTTCTTTTTATACTGCTTCCAGCTCCTGTCGGTTTGCATTTGAGGGAAAGACACCGCATCTGGGTACACCAAGGCGGCGGCGGCGCAATAACATGCTATAAAGGGATGTCCCAATTTAGAACGGTGGTGCAGCTGGCTCGAAGAAACAAAGGAGACCGCCGTACGATGCGCGGAAAGCGCCTTTTGCAACCATGGACGCAACTGCAACGGTTCAAGGTCCTGTTGCCATTCCAATTCCACAACAAGATAGGACAAGCCAGCATCTTGAGGGGTATAAAAGATCCGGCATACCGCATACTGGCACACCAACTGACGCAGGATATTTTCCAAATAGTCGTTTTGCAACAACGGAAACGTACTTTTTTTAAGATTTTTCATATTTGTTATTTTTTAGTTTAATGGTTGAAATAAACATAGGGTTAGTAAGGAGGGCTTATCAGCACAAACAAGACCTTTTCATGATGTATGCTCCATTAGCATCCAAGTAGCCTAGTCCCCACCCTCATTGAGTTGAGCATTTTCAGATGGCGCTTTCTTTCTCTTCTCAACGCCCCTAGTCCTAATCAGTTCTGCCGCGTCCAGCATCTTGATCAGATGGATGTAGGGTGTCGTCAGGTCTGAGTCAGAATCTCCATAATAGGGAGACAATGAAAATTCAATGATTTCCGACAAGAAGGATTCAAACTCCTGCAGTGTTCTTTCTTTAAATGCATTTTGGAGCACCAAGAAAGGGTTGTCGTATTCTTCTTTCGTTAACGAAGAAAGATGAAATACAGTCTCAGCGCGGGTTGCCGCTTTCACGTTCCATTTTTTACCTTTTTTTCTGAGGCAGTAACATACTTTGAGAAAAGAGCCGATGGCAGTATAAAAGATAAAAACATTGGAAGGGCTTTCCTGCTTGTAGACTTTTCGCTTATAGCAGTGGAGGACGACTTGGCTCAGGTGCTGCTTATAATAGTCAAGGTGGGCAAAGTCGAAAAGGGCGTCAAATGCCTCGAAGGGATTCTTTGTCGTGAATCCTGCCCAGAATCTAGTTTTAAAAGATATCCTTTTAGATTTCATACGATACGGATTTAGTTGTTGAGACGGCGAAGGTGTTCCCTATCCTCCATTCACAGTAAAGCAGGGTGGCGGAATGAAAGTGGAAAAATGCGGAAAGAAGCAACAGCAGTCCTACGGACTTTTCGAGCAGTTGCTGTTGCGGATGGTTGTTGTAAAGCAGAAAGTGGTGGTACATATAGTTGGATCCATTTAAAGTGAAACATCAAGATATAAGCTTGCCTTATGAAGTAGGATGACTTTACCTGCAGTTTGGAACGTCTTCCTCCCCGCACCTCATCCCTCGTGCTACCCATTAATTGAAAGCTTCAACGATAATTCTTCCAACCACTTTGATCCAAAAACGCCTCTGTTACCCGTTTTAATTTTTTTTACTATATTCGTTCCGTTTGGTCGGCACGAGCATACAGTTAAATTGCAAACGTTGATCCATACAAAGGAATACATATTTTCTGAAATAAAGAAATTTAATTCAGAATATTTGAAATAAAATAATTATGACGGATAGAGTTCAGATAAACAACCGCTTTATAGCATGCATCAACTACCTTGTGGCGGAGCTTAAAACAGAAAGCAAGGGCAGTATTGCACAAAAGATGCAGATCACACCCAGCAAGTTTTCAGAAATTCTGCACAACCGAATGAGCATTGGTATTGAGGATTTGGCTGTTTTTGCGATGAATTTTGATGTAGATGTCAACTGGATTTTAACAGGCAGGGGCCAAATGTTCCTGAAAACGCCACCGCACATCATTAAGGAACCTAAACAGGACTACCCCCAATCCGAAGCTGAAAAAGACCTGATCCAAGTGTTGAAAGACCAGCTGGAGGACCTAAGGAAGGACAAGGAGCGCCTTCATGGTCTGTTGGATACTAAATTGGGAAAGGATAATAAAATGTAATACTCTACGATTTAGAGTTGCATTTTAGGGATGCGCTGTTGTTTTTATTTTTCATTTTATTTTCTACGATTTCTTATTTTTTCTGCTGATTTGATTGCTCTCTTTTTTAGTTTGCTGCAAATTAATTTAGTACTATAACTATGGACTATCCATGGACTATCCATGAAGTATCTATGGAGTATCCATGGAGTATCATTTACTTTGACCCGTCCTAAAATAACTATACAGGTTATTGAATAAATCCTATTATAGCTATACCCTTATTTTAGTCTTGCATTTCCCGGCATTCCTTCTTCCTGTTTTTCTTCTTGCTATTTGGGGCCGTTCAAGAGAAATCACGTGATCCATTGAAGTGATTATTGCTGAACGCGTCAACAATTTGCCTATTCTCTGCGCATCGCTGTGCTGGCTGACTAGTTTTTTTGTCATTGAGGGAACTTCTGGTTATTGTTATGCGTACCAACTGTTTTTTTTTAGAATGTGGAAAACCTTAAAATTAGTGATTTGAGGGATTTATAATTGTGGGGAAATCGGATATAAATATCTACCGCTTTTAAGTTGCAAAATCAGTTTATTATAATAAATTTGAAAACAACCAAAAAATAAATTTGAAAACAACAATTAATGAAAAATTTCAAAGATAAAGCAGATTTAATCTGGAAAGTAGCGGACCTGCTCCGTGGCGATTATAAACAATCCGATTATGGAAAAGTGATATTGCCGCTTACTGTAATTAGAAGATTAGATTGCGTTTTAGAACCAACAAAGAATAAAGTATTAGCTTATTTGCCAAAAGTAGATTCACTAAAAGAAAGTGCCAAAGATATTGCTCTAAATAAAGTAGCAGGTTTTAATTTTCACAACAAGAGTCGATTCAATTTTGATAAACTAATTGCCGATTCAAATAATGTTGCTGTCAATTTAAGAAACTATATTAGCTGTTTTTCTACCAGTGCAAGAGAAATAATTGAGTACTTCACTTTTGATGACCAAATTGATAGAATGGATGATCCAAAAGCAGACATTCTATTTAGAGTGATAAAAAAATTCCAAGAAATAGATTTATCCGATATGGATTCTATGGAAATGGGATATGTATTTGAAGAACTAATCAGAAAATTTGCAGAACAATCTAACGAAACTGCTGGAGAACACTTCACACCTCGTGAAGTAATTAAATTAATGGTAAATCTTTTATTCAACGAAGATAAAAGTATTTTAACACAAGAAGGAATTGTAAAAACACTTTACGATCCAGCATGTGGAACTGGCGGAATGCTTTCAATTGCAGAAACCTATCTGAATGATTTAAACCCAAAAGCAGAACTCAAAGTTTTTGGACAAGAAATCAATCCGGAGTCATATGCTATTTGCAAATCTGACATGTTGATAAAAGGGCAAAATCCTTCCAATATTAAATTCGGAAATACATTTACAGTTGATGGTCTAGAGTTTGACAAATTCGATTATATGTTATCTAATCCTCCTTTTGGTGTAGATTGGAAGAAAGCTGAAAAAATTATTAAAGCTGAAGCAGATAAAAAAGGAATGTTAGGTCGTTTTGGTGCTGGTTTACCGCGAATTAATGACGGTTCATTATTATTCTTGCAACACATGATGTCTAAAATGAAACCTGACGGAACAAGAATAGCAGTTGTCTTTAATGGTTCGCCATTATTTACAGGTTCAGCTGAAAGTGGAGAAAGTAACATTCGCCGTTGGATAATCGAAAACGATTGGTTAGAAGCTGTAATTGCTATGCCTGACCAATTATTTTATAACACAGGAATATCAACTTACATCTGGATTGTAACCAATCATAAAAGCAAAGTAAGAAAAGGGAAAATTCAATTAATTAACGCTACAGGAGTAAAAGACGAAGAATTACTCAAGGATGGTAAATTAGAATTCAATCGATTTTGGAATAAAAAAGACAAAAGTCTAGGCAACAAACGAAAAGAAATTCCCGAAAATGGAACAACTAAAGGAATCAGTTTTATAACCCAATTATACGGCAATTTTGAAGAAAACGAATTCAGTAAAATCTATCCAAATGAGTTTTTTGGCTATTGGAGAATAACAGTTGAACAACCTTTACTAGAAAACGGAAAAGTAGTTCCTGATCGTTCGGGCAACCCAAAACCAGATTCAACAATGCGAGATTATGAAAACATTCCGTTTTTGAAAAAGAATAGCGAAGGTAAATTAGTACCACAAACAATAAAAGAATATTTTAAATCCGAAGTAAAACCACATCTACCAAAGGCATGGGTTGACGATAGTAAAACCAAAACAGGGTACGAAATCAACTTTACAAAATATTTCTACGAATTCAAACCTTTACGTCCATTAGCGGAAATCAAAGCTAATATTTTGGCTTTGGAAGAAAAAACGGTTGAGGCAGAAAAAACAATACTAAATTAATAAAATACAGATATGCTAAGTGCAAGCAAAGAAAAACTACTATCCTTTTTAAACGGTTCAAGCCAATATATAATACCTTTTTTTCAAAGAAGTTATGTTTGGAAAGTAGATAATTGGTCAGAATTATGGGAAAACATCATTGAAGAATATGAAGAAATGGTGGTTAACAATAACCTTAAAAGTGAACATTTTATAGGTACAATAATTATTAAGCAAATGCTTTCCTCTCAGGTTGGTGCCACAGAGTATGAGTTAATTGATGGTCAACAACGGATGACAACTATTAGTTTGTTATTAAAAGCTTTTCACGATGCTACACCCGAAGATAGTGCTAAGACATGGATAAACAAATTTTTAACTTTTGAAGATTCCTATGGAAACGAAAAAATTAGAATTCAACACAGTAAAGTAGACAGCGAATATTTTCAATCTATTATCCAAGACAAAAATAATAATGAGGAATTGTGGAATAAGTTTAAAGGTTTAAAACTTGAAGAGGTAGAGAAAAAATTAGAAAATGAAAACAGAATTGTTGGAGGTTATATTTATTACAGACATAAAGTTGAAACCGAATGCAACCTAGATGATCTTAGAAAATACATCAATGTAGTTATCGAAAAGTTACCTGTAATTCATATGGCTTTAAATGCTGATGATGATGTGCAGCAAATATTTGATACTATCAATTCATTAGGTGTAAAACTAACAACTGCCGAATTACTTAAAAATTATTTATTTTCAGAGCAAGAACTTAGAGCTTATTATGAAACTTACTGGCAATCTGTTTTTGAAACAGATGAAGATGCCATTGATTTTTGGAACCAAGAAAAAACATCTGGAAGAATTAGACGAACCACGGTAGAACTTTTTCTTTACAGTTACTTAGTCATTAAAAAAGAGGCAAATGTTAAATTAGATACTTTGTTCAAAGAATTTAAAAACTACCTAAAAGATAAAACTGCCGAACAAAAAATAGCTTTTGCAAAGGATATTAACGAATATGCAAAGGTTTATGAAGAAATGCCAGACGGAGAAAATTTAGCAGAAATTAGCTTTGACCAACACGAAAAAAGATTTTTCCATGTCATCAGAGAATTTGATGTTAATACCATTTTTCCACTAGTATTGATGATTTACAAAGAAGTTACCAATCTTGATGAAAGAATAAAAATTCTTAAAGTATTAGAATCATATATATCAAGAAGAACCATTTGTAAATTGACTACCAAAAACTACAATAACTTATTCATTTCAATCTTGAGTGAAGTTAAAAAAATGGAAATCATAACAGCTGAAAATCTATTAGCTAAATTAAATAATTATTCAGATGTAACCAATAAATTTCCATCTGATAAGGAATTCAAAGATGCTTTTTATAGCAAATACCTTATAAATAAATATAGCAGAGAAGTTCTTTATTGTATTGCTCTATATGAACTAAATCATGCCTATGTTGATAACAGAAAATTAAACTTTAGCGGATTTAGCGTTGAACATATGATGCCGAAAAATTGGGTTAAAAACTGGAAAATATTACCCGATGGAATTACTAAAGAAGTTAGAAGCGGTAAGCTATTAACATTAGGTAATCTAACTTTAATACAAGGCAAATTGAATAGTGCTTTAAGAGATTCTAGTTGGAGTAAAAAAAGAGCAAAGCTTAAAGATTATTCTACTTTGAAACAAACTACAGACTATTTAGCAATAGAAAATTGGCAAGAATCTGAAATAGATAAAAGAGCAGAAAACTTATTTAAGATTGCAGAGCAAATTTGGAAAAAATGAAAAAATACCCAAAATACAAACCTTCTAACATCGAATGGATTGGAGAGATTCCAGAGCATTGGGAAGTTAAAGTTTTGAAAAGACTTGCCAAAATTTGCAATGGTCAAGACCATAAAAATGTTTGGGATGCGAATGGTCAATTTCCAATTATAGGAACTGGAGGAACTTTTGGATATACAAATAGTTATCTTCATCAAGGTCCTTCTGTAATTCTTGGTAGAAAAGGAACTATCGATAAACCTCAGTATATGGAAGCTCCATTTTGGTCAGTTGATACTGCATATTACACTGATATTTTTCCTTCTACAAATCCAAGATATTTTTATCATTTGTGTAACACAATAAATTTTGAGTTATATAAGTATGGGTCTGCTGTTCCAAGTATGTCTCAAGAGATATTAAATAAAATCCCTTTTGCAATCCCTAGCGATTTAGATGAACAAACTGAAATAGCAGTTTATCTTGATAGAAAAACTACGGAAATCGATCAGCTTATTGATGAAAAAAAACTATTAATTTTTAATTATGAAGAAGAAAAAATTGCAATAATTATTAATGCAGTTACGAAAGGTATTAAAAAGACGAAATTAAAAAAATCAGAAAATGAATGGCTAGGCGAAATTCCAACACATTGGCAAACTGTTAGCCTTAAATGGGTTGCGAACATCTATTCTGGCGGTACTCCATCAAAAAATAATACGGAATTTTGGACTAATGGCACAATTCCATGGTTAAATTCTGGTACTGTTAATCAGTTTTTCATAACTGAAGTTTCTGAATATATATCTGAAGAAGGATTCAAGAATTCAAGTGCAAAATGGATTCCAAACGAATCAATTGTCATTGCTCTTGCTGGACAAGGTAAAACAAAAGGAATGGTAGCACAGGTAATGTTTGATTGTACTTGTAATCAATCATTAGGTGTTATTGTGCCGAATAAAAAAATTTACAATAAATTCTTACTATATTATCTTAAAGCAAATTACCAAAATATACGTAATCTTGGTGGTGGAGATAATAGGGATGGAATAAATTTAGAAATGATTGGAAGCATTAAAATCCCATTATTACCAATCGAAGAACAATTAGAAATAGTTTCTTTTATTGAGGAAAATTGCGGTTTTATAGATTTAAAAATTAATAAAACAAAAAAATTAATAAAATTATTAGCTGAATATCGGTTCGCATTAATAAGCGAAGTGGTGACAGGTAAAATAAAAGTAATAGATGGGTGAATTATTAAGAACCGAGAAAATTAAAGAATCATTTATTGCAGTTCAAGCTTTTTTAAGAAGTGCTGGTTTCAATAAAATTAATCATCAAATTGAACTAGTATTAAAAGTTTATGATTCTAGACAAAATTATAATGGAATATTTGAAATAGAATGTAAAGAATATTTAGAGGATGAAAGTTATATTATCCATTCAGATGTTTTTAAAGCTAATGGGTATTATCGGCCTGTATGGAGTTCTTATGTGTATATGACTTTTGACAATAGTAGCAGAGAACTAGAATTTGAACTGGAAGGAATTAAATACAATTTAACACATTAATTTATGACTCTTTGTACAGCCTATATAAGACAAGCAAATGACACCGAAGAATTAGTTTTTGCAACTGACAGTTGTTTAACCGGTGGAGAAAAATGGAAGCAAGGTATTAAGTTGTTTGAGTTACCACGTAAAGATTGTCTTTTATGTTTTGCTGGTAGTACAAGTAGAGCTTATCCCTTAGTTTTAAACTTAACTTCATCTATACATTTAGATAAATTTCTTGAATCTCCATCATCAAAATTAGAGGATGTATTATTATACATATCGGAGTTATTTTCAGACTTATTGAAGAGAATTATTTCTGAAATTGCTGGAGAAAACATTCATGAGTTACGAAGCGGTGTAAAGTTTTTATTTGGTGGTTGGGATTGGACAAAAGGTAGTTTTAGAGTTTGGAAATTGTATTATTCAGAGGAAATAGAGGGCTTTTTGTTTGATGAGTTAACAAATGATGATACCAAAACTAAATTTTATACATTTCTTGGAGACCCAGAAAAAGAAATCGAAACAGAGGCAAAAGAAAGAATAAAAAAAATCTTTTTAGATGATGATACTTTTGATAGTAAACTCGATATGGAGCCATTAAAAGTATTGCGAGATATGTCACTAGATAAAAGCATTAGAACAGTGGATGGAAGTTTACAAATTGCTAAAATTTACAAATCCAATAGGTCAGAATTTTTTGGAATATACTGGGAATCAAGTAAAGGAAAACCTTGCTTTCAAGGAAGAGAATATAATGAAATAAATAAACCATTGGTACGCTATTTCAATCCTGATACACTTGAATTACTTGAGTTAGATATACCAGAAAATTTAAATTTAATTAGTGAAGAAATTTATGGTGCTGATACAGATTTCATTTTTGAATGTTATCCAGATTCGGGACGATTAAAAAACGTAATTTCTGAAAAAGAAAAACACAAACTTAAATTAATATTCAAAGAAGTGGCATACAGACAATTTTTAGAAAGTCAAAATAGTATTGAGTCAATTTAAAGTTTTAAAGAATGAGTAAACAAAGAATTTTTGAACTAATTAGAAAAGAAGAAGCTGCCTTATTTGTAGGTGCGGGTATGTCTTTGTATGCAGGGTATCCATCTGGTGCAAAATTAGCAGAAATTCTATTCAATAATTTAACCAATGATTTACAAAAACAATTAGATTTTACACCCAACTTACCAAAATTAGCTGAGGATATATATTATCTTAAAGGTGGAAATAAAAATTATTTAATTGAAACTCTTAAAAATGAATTTCAGAAAGAGCCTACTTCAATAGAAACACACCAACTTTTAGCAAAAATTCCTCAAATAAAAACCATCATAACCACAAATTATGATACGCTTTTTGAAACAACAAACAAAGACATAGAGGTAATTCGAAAAAGCACCGATTGTGTTACTATCAATCAAAAAAAACAATGTTTATTTAAAATTCATGGCGATTTATCAGATACTTCAAATATTATCCTAACAAATTCTGATTACAATAATTATTTTATTAAGGATAGTGAAAAATCAATTTTCTGGAATACAATTAAAACTAAGTTAGTTGAAAACCATATCATTTTTATTGGATATGCTTTAGAAGATAGTAATGTATTGATTACTATTGGTAAAATCCTAGATGAATTAGGTGACCACCGTAAGGAAATGTTTTTTGTGGCACCAAGTATCCAACCGGCCAAATTAAAATTTCTTCAACAAAAAGGAATAGAATATATTCAAGCTAAGGCAGAAGACTTATTCAAAGAAATTGATGAGGATTTAAAATTCAATTATTTACCAGGATTAAATAAAGGTATAGGTTCAGCTGATACAGCTTTCAATTTTGCGAAATCAAATAATCTATCAATAGAAATAGGACAATTTAATAACGCCATAACAATTAATAACGCCAAAGCACTTAAAGGAGAAAACCACAATGAAGTAAAATTTAAAGTTGAATTCCCTGAAGGCAAAAAAGATGAAATTCTAGACTCAATTTATGGTAAAAATTTTGAAGATGTTGTTTTAGAGGGGCATTTAATAAAAGAATATAGTCTCTTTATGAATGGAATTAGGTTAAAAAGCGAAGATGATATAAAAAAAATTGAGCTGAAAAAAGTTCCTGCAATTCATGGTGATTTTGAAATAGTTTTTGAAGATGGTTTTGAATTAGAAAAAATTGAGATCAATATATTTGTTGCATCACCAAAACAAGATGAGGCATATTTGAAAATAATGCTTTTAGATTTCACATTATTAGTGAAAATAAAATTCGAACTCGATTCTAAAATGAGCACATTTAAAATTGAAATCATTTCAAACGAAAATATTAGTTCCGTTAAAAATGGATTAAATTTTTATAATATGCTCTCAAGGATTGTTTCAAATATAAAATTTGATTTAATTAAAAATAATAAGCTCTTTTACAGATATGATAATAGATTTATTATAAATGATGATGATGCTTTTGACGCTAAATTACTACTCAAGTATTTTGAAAAATTAAAAAAAATAGAACGTTATTTCAATGTAAGATTTAGCGCTATTGACTTAAATGATTATAATCACAAAATAGCCAGATTTATTGAAGCTTACATTGATAAAATCATTTTGGAAGAAGAATTCAACGGAATGACATTTAAAAATAAAAACAAGAAAGAGTTTAATTTTTTGATTGAAGAAGGTCACAAGGATAAAGTATTAGTAATAAGTGAGAAACAAATTTCCATTTACAATTTACATGGAATTGATTTTACAATAGGTTATTTACATAAATATATTCAAGATGCTTTTATAGAAAATTTACAAGATTTAAAAAATAATAGAACAAAAGAATTCAGTATGAAAAGTAAATCAAATACAATTTATTTTCAATTTACTGACAACAAGACTATGATTACACAACAATAATTCTGCTAATATGAGCATCACAACCGAAAATACGTTTGAAACAGCAATAGTGCAATCACTTATCGAAAAAGGTGGTTATACATTAGGGAGTGGCAGTGAATATACTATAGATTTAGGTTTCTTTAGAAGAGATATTATTGATTTTCTACAAAGTTCACAACCAAACAAATGGGAGAAAATCAAAGCCATTCACGAAAAAGATGTTGAAAACAGAGTTTTACAACGACTTTATAAAGAACTCGATTTAAGAGGTAGCTTAGATGTATTACGAAATGGTTTTACAGATTACGGTGTCCGTTTTCAAATGGCATTTTTTAAACCTGTTTCTGGTTTAAATCCTGATGCTTTAGCATTATATGCCAAAAACGAATTAAAAGTCCATCGTCAAGTTTATTTCAGTAAACAAAATACTAATTCTGTGGATTTGGTAATTTCATTAAATGGAATACCAGTTGCTACTTTAGAATTGAAAAATCAATTCACGGGTCAAAATGTAACGAATGCTTTAAAACAATACAGCACAACTAGAGATAATAGAGAATTACTATTTGCGTTCAAAAAAAGAACTTTAATACATTTTGCGGTTGACCAAGATGAGGTTTTTATGACTTCAAAATTGGATGGTATCAAGACCTATTGGCTACCATTCAACAAAGGCTACAACAGAGGCAAAGGAAATCCTCCAAACAAAGAAGGATATAAAACACAGTATTTATGGGAAGATATTTTAGCTAAAGACAGTTGGCTGGAAATCATTCAAAGTTTTGTACATCTTCAAACCGAAGAAATTGAAATGGAAGGGAAAATATTCAAAAAAGAAAAACTTATTTTTCCACGCTTCCATCAATTAGACGCAGTTAGAAAAATTGGAGCGGATGCAATAGTAAACGGAGCAGGTAAAAATTATCTAATTCAACATTCAGCCGGTTCAGGTAAAAGTAATTCCATAGCATGGTTGGCTTATCGATTGTCAAGTTTGCATAACGATACTGATCAAAGAATATTTGATAGTGTTATTGTAGTTACCGATAGAAAAGTGTTAGACCAACAATTACAAAATACCATTTACCAATTTGAGCATAAAACAGGAGTGGTACAAAAAATTGACAAAGACAGTTCCCAGCTGGCAAGTGCAATTGGTTATGGCACAAATATCATTATTACAACATTGCAAAAATTTCCATATATAATCGATAAGGTAAATGAGTTGCCCGACAGAAAATATGCGGTAATTATTGACGAAGCACATAGCTCACAAGGTGGCGAAGCCAGTAAAAAATTAAAAGAAGTATTAGCATTAAAGTCATTTGAAGATGCCGAAAAAGAAGAGGAAGATGAATATACAGCAGATGACTACATTAGAGAACAAGTAGAAAAATCGGCTTTATCAAGAGGTAAACAAACTAACATTTCATTTTTTGCCTTTACAGCAACGCCTAAATACAAAACGCTTCAAGTGTTTGGTTATAAAGATTCAGACGGCAAACCGCATCCATTCCATTTGTATGCAATGCGTCAAGCCATTGAAGAAGGATTTATTTTAGATGTACTAAACAATTACACAACATATGAATTATATTTCAAATTAACCAAAGCAATAGAAGAAGATCCAAAACTTAATCGCAAAAAAGCATCTAAAGCTATTGGTAAATATGTTTCATTACATCCATATAATTTGGCTCAAAAAACCGAAGTAATAATTGAGCATTTCCGACAAGTAGTAGCAAAGAAAATAGGAGGAAAAGCAAAAGCAATGTTAGTATGTGGTTCAAGATTACACGCTAAAAGATACTTTGAAGAATTCGATAATTACATCAAAGAAAAAGGGTATGAAAACGAAATTAAAGTATTAGTAGCGTTCTCGGGAAAAGTCATAGATACTAATTTTCCAGACGGTGTTTCAGAACCAGAATTAACTGGTTATGGAGAAAGAGAGTTGCCGGAAGTTTTTGATAAAGATGATTACAAAATACTTATCGTGGCGGATAAATACCAAACTGGTTTTGACCAACCATTACTACATACTATGTATGTAGATAAAAAGCTATCTGGAGTAAAAGCAGTACAAACATTATCAAGACTAAACAGAACCTGTCCTGGTAAAGAAGATACATTTGTATTAGATTTTGCTAATGAAAGACAAACAATTTTAGATTCGTTCCAGCCTTACTATGAAATAACATCGGTTACAGAGAAAACAGATGTAAACCATTTATATGATTTAAAAACGAGATTAGATCAATTTTTAGTGTATTGGGAAAATGAAGTAAACGCATTTGCTAATGTTTATTTCAATCCTACAACAAAAATAAATAATGCCAAAGAGCAAAAATATTTATACAGTTTTACCGATCCAGCTATAGAAAGGTTTAAAAAAATAAAAGAAGAAGATAAGAAAGATGAATTCAAAAAAGGATTACGTTCTTGGACAAATCTTTACGCTTTTCTTTCACAGATTATGCCATTTACAGACCAAGATTTTGAGAAATTCTATGCTTATGCGAAACTATTACAAATCCGTTTGCCCAAAAGAGATTTGACAGAAAGTTTAGAGCTAGGCGATGAAATTGCTTTAGAGTATTATAGACTTCAAAAAATAAAAGAAGGTTCAATTGATTTAATCAAAGGTGAAGATGGAGAATTGAGCGGTACCACCGAAGCAGGTTTAAAAAAAGAAAAAGAAGAGGAAGCTTTGTTGTCGGAAATTATAACAATTCTTAACGACCGTTTCGGAACTGAGTTTGAAGAAGCTGATAAATTATTTTTTGACCAAATAGAAGCTGAATTATTGTTAGATGAAACTTTACAGGTTCAAGCAAAAGTTAATAAGATAGATACTTTTAAATATGCTTTTGAAGACTTATTTGTAACAAAACTTATTGAACGAATGGATCAAAATCAAGAAATCTTTGAGAAAATACTTGAAGACAAATCTTTTGGTGATCTAGTAAAAGAGATGATGATGAAAAAGGTATACAGTAAGATGAATGAGTAGAATTTTTCTTTCTAAAGTGTCTTCACTATATTAAAGTCAAGATAGGGATGAGACATTGCAGGCAACTTCTGTATGGGAGAATAATTTTCTTTTGGGGATGGTTAACAACAACTAGCCTATCGCTAGGCCTTTTTCAGTAGTGAACTAAAATAATCCGATTTTATACTATATTCATACTAATCGTTTTATAACTAAATAAACTCACCTATCATCATGAGATACTTAAAATACCTACTCCTTTTGCTTCTTGTAAACTGTACAAAAAAGGTACCTGAAAATAAAGTTGCTCTACTTCCAGAAAACAGTTGTGGCTGTCGGCTTACGGACCAAGAAATGATTGAAAAATTACCCATTACCGCAATTGGTGACAGTATAGTTGTCTGTAAAGTTGGCACCAATTATGTCGCTGGAAGCGGAAGGGATGCTATGACATGGCTTGAATATCTTCAAAGCGAATACCATGGTTTTGAAGGGAGTATCTATGATTGTGTCCGTGAAGCGTCCTTTAAACAACTGTACGACTCCCGCATCTTATCCTATAGGGACAAAAAGATTATCATCGATTATCGCTTCCCAATCGATGTATATGATGCGACCAGCGGCAAATGGATCGATCTTGAATTGCAGACCTACAGTCAAACTATCTACGCGAATAATGGTACTATATCCTACTCTGCTCCCGCCCTTATCTTTAAGCCACCCCTCCAACCATCAAAAGCATTTGCTTTGACTAACACCGAATATGAAAAAGAGGCTGCCCGAACGGATCATTATATGATTTCGACGACGATGAAGCGACTATTTACTTGTGCCGTTAATGGAGACGAAAAATCCAGAAAGAGGTTTTTGAATTTGACTACCGATTTTAAAGCCTATTACGATAAGGATGACTATTCTTTGAAGTATTATCACAAGTATCTGAAACTTTATCAAGATTACATGAACTATCTTCAAAAAGGAGGAAAAAAGACCTACTATGACCTTACTGTTTTTAATCTGAAGAACTCCAAATAGATTAGCATGCTATTTTAACCCTCGTGGATGTATTTATTATTGGATAGGCAACACATGTTGCGGTTGATCAGCTGGAGACGTCGCACTGTAACGTCTGTACTGTTGCTTCTTACGTGCTAATCCATAAACTAAACCCTAAAACTTATAACACATATTGCAGTGTGATGCAGTACCTTAGAGTCATTAACCCTCGATTGCACGTGCTATGAAAGTTACCTTTAAAATCAACAAGACACTCACACCTTCCGAGGAAATCGAAATGCAAGGTTTCGTTTCGAGCTTGGAGCAACACTATGCGGCCGACATCAACCGTGAGGAACGAACGTTCTATACCTTGTTTAACTTTAGCACCACCTGGATGAATTATCAGAAGATCCTCCATTTTATCCAACAGATCGGCAAAGGAAAACCTTATTTGACGGTGCTGTAATAGCGGCATCGCAAACCGCACAGGCGTTGCATTGCAACCGTATCGGCAAAAAAAAGCGCTGCTTATGCAACGCTTCTTTAGAAAGTGAGTTGTTGGGGTGCAACCTCACTGTGATATGGAATGCCTATTTTTTTATCAGTTTGGTAGAATAGCTCTTATTATTCTGCAACAGCACCTTTACGATGTAAATGCCGTCCGCAAGCAGGGAGGCATCTACCTTCTTGTCCTGCACGGTCATCACTTCCTTTCCTAGGATGGAATAGATTTTTACTTCCCTTACCATTGCCTCCTCCGAAACAATGTGCACCATTCCCTCCGTAGGATTTGGATATAGGCCAACACTGCTGGTATTTTCTATGGGTGTGGTATGCAGCAGTGGATCGAACTCATAGGCTCCGATGTCCACCGTATTGTCTTTGATTCTGTCGTTGCCTTCCAGATCCAGCACCATTGCGGTAAGGTCAGGCATTGCTCCTGCATTGTACACGGCATTGGTTCCTGCGTTTATGGCTGGACTTGCTTCTAGGAGGTGGTAGTCCTCGGCAGTTGCATTGGCGAAAAGCGGGTTGGTATCGATGTTTCCGCCCAAGTTGGTCCCCATCGGCGGGGAATCGAAATAATTGAAGGCGCTTGGGTTCCAATTAGTACTGCCACCGCTGTTTGGAATCAGTGTATTCTGAAACGAAACCGGCTGGAAGAGCCATATATTGCCGGATTCGGTGAAAACTGAAGTATTGTTGTGGATGATGGAGTTGCGGATATGATTGGTACCGCCTCCGTCGCTTCCGTAGAAAAGTCCTCCTCCCCACTGGTTGTAGGCATGGTTTTCGGTAAACGTACAATTGGTAATGTAGCTGTCTCCGAAAAGTATCTTACGGAATCCTGCTCCAACACTTCCTGCATTTTTATAGAACAGGGAATTGCTGATGGAAACCTGGTCGCCCGGCCTTGCTTGGAACAACACGGCCGAATTGAAGTTGTCCCTGAAAATACAGCGGTCGATGGTTACGTTGAGTGGATGGGTATCGGCTGGATTGTTCGGATTGGCAACACCCAGCAACCAGATAATGTTTCCTCCCACGGCACTGGTACCGTTGGATTCGAAAATTGAATTGGTTATGGTAGCTCGTGAGTCCACTACATTGAAGACCTTCCCATTACCGGTTTGTTGCTGATTGGCGTTGTTGGCAAAAAGGCATTCGTCTGCCCATACCTTGCCGTTGGATATCACCTGTATTGCGGCGGATTGAAACGCATAGTTGTTGATGAAATTACAGCGCAGAAAGGTAGCTTCTCCTCCCGTATGTACATTGACCGTAACCACGTCGTCATTGACGGCAGTGTTATTTGTGAAATTGCAATCGAGGAAGGTATTCTGGGAAGTGTTTCTGATATCTGCCGCACCAAAGGTAAGGTCCGTAAAGGTGCAGTTTTGGTAAACGGCATCAGAGTTGCTCTCGAAAAGGCCGTACATGTAGGTTTGTGAGTTGGGATGCTTGGTGATGATGATCCCGTCCAGAAGGGTCTGGGACGAAAGCTTTTTGCTGGCAGGATGAAAATTACCTATAACCGCATCGTAGGAAGACGTCATTTTAGTGGGATGCAGTTCGACATTACAATCGTTAAGGGTAGGATTTCCATTTGCCGGAAAGCCTCCATAGACCTTGATGCTGTCGCGGAGCCTAAAGTAGGGACTGTTGGCAAAATAGGTTCCCTCTGCCACCCATACCGACCTTCCTTTGAATTGGTTGTCCATCATCAGTTGCAAATCGCCGGAGGCATCTGCCCATGAAGAGCCGGTTCCTGTGGCGTTTTCCCTTACATACAAGATTTCCGACTGTACGGTTTGGTGTTCTGAAAGACCTATGTCGATAGCGTCCACTATTCTATTGTTGTTGAAATAATCCTTGGTGGTATTGTTGGTTGCGGCAAGGTAGGCCTGAGTGTTTCCTTTGTTGATGGCTATTGGATTCTGCATCGAATAATCGGCATTGAACATAGGATCTACATCGTAGTTACCGCCCATGTCGATACCGTAGAGCATGAATTGAGGTACTTGAAAAATGTGCTCGCTCCCTCGACTGTCTTGCAGAATTGAATGGGACGAATAGGCAACGCCATTGGTTCCTGAATTGAAATTGGGACTCATGTATACATCTGGCGATACATAATCGGTTGTATTGCCATAGACGATGCAGTTGTAGAAATAGCAGTTGGTATTGGTAACGCTTATTCCGCCTGTGGCTCCCTCGGCATGGTTGTTGGCAATCACGCAGTTGTAGAATTTAGGTGTGCCGCCGTTGATCCTGATACCGCCTGTGTCGCCATCGAATCCGGATGTGAGGATGGATGTGTTGTTGACCACCAAGACCTGAATAAGGGTAGCATCTGAATAGCTCATCAAGATTCCGGCCCCCAGTCCTACATTTGAGGTGTTGAGGGTTACTTTTAAATTTCTGAACGTGGCGTTGCAATTGGTCATGTGGATTCCGGCACCTCCGGCGCTGTAGCCTTGCCTAATGGTAAAACCGTCCAAGATGGTGGCGGCGGTCATCGGTTCCCATGTTCCGTAGGCTTCTACCACCCTACTCTGGTTGCCTCGAAGAATGGTTTCATGAGCTTGGGGATTTCGGTCATTGAAGACCGGATTGTCCGTGAGGGGAAAACCTCCATAGAGGGCAATACCTTCCTTTAGCGAAAAGGCAACACCTACGGCGTTTTGATAACTGCCCTGCTTGACCCAGACCTGATCGCCGGGTTGTGCATTGTTGAGGATGTTTTGGATGTTGTTTGAGGCTAGTGACCAACTGCTCCCGTTGCCGGATCCGTCTTGGGAAACGTACCAGGTTGTGTTTTGCGAAAAAACCAATTGAAATGAGGAGAGCACGAAGAAAAGAACAATAAAAATGTAGTTTTTATTCATATTGAATTTGGTTATTGCCAAATTTAATAAAAAAAACGGATTGATGATTCTTTATGTACTGTAAGTTTAATTTACTTTGGGTCTGACTATTAGGATTATTTTTCCAAATCCAAATCAAGCAAGGCTGAAGGATGCACACCCAGTCCTTTTGCGAGCTGCAACAAGGTTGTAAAGCCGAAATTCTTGCTGCCTTCCTCTATCAACAGAAGGTCTTTTTTGATGAGGGAAGAATTTTCGGCAACATCGTTTATGGTCAATCCTTTTGCTTCACGCAGGGTTTTGATATGTTTTCCGAAGAGGACTAGTCTTTTGTCTTTGAAGTGCAACATGTAAATTCTTTTTCTTTTTAGAGTAAATGTAAGTCATCTTGAAAGAAGTGGCATCAACCGGACTTCAATTCATATTTAGTATAAATTAATCCAAACCTTATCATTTGAAATTCGCTACAATTGCTATTCTAAACAAAAAGCAAATCTACTATTTGATGAAAAACAATTTATATTTATTGTTTTTCAATAAATATTTATTATGTTTGCATCATCAATTTAAAACTTGAAATCATGAACATCTACATCAGCACCGAAAGAATCCTTCAGTTCCTGACTATTCTTTCCTGGATTATCTTTATTGGTTTGTGTATAGAAACCTGCAGTTACCTCACTTCTACCCTTTTCAATCTTTTTCTGGAACCCTCCAAAGCAAAACTTATGTGGCATCCTATTGATCTGTCTTCGCTTTTTGCTTTTGATCAAGGCTACTATGCAGTGGTTTCTTTTTTCGTTATTCTTGTAGGGGTATTGAAAGCTTTGCTGTTTTATTTCATTATTAGAATCCTGCAAAATAAGAATTTCAATATGTCACAGCCTTTCAGTGATATAACCAGACGCTTTATCTTTAGCATAGCCTATACGACTTTGGCCATTGGCTTGTCTTCCAGCTGTGGTGCTGACTATACAGAATGGTTTATGGGCCAAGGAGTGAAAATGCCGACGCTGGAGCAAATGAGCATAGGCGGTTCGGATGTCTGGCTGTTTATGAGTATGACGCTTTTTGTGATTGCCCACATTTTTAAAAAAGGAATCGAGATACAGACCGAAAACGAACTAACCGTATAAGCTATGCCCATAATTGTAAACCTAGACGTGATGATGGCCAAGCGAAAGATATCCTTGAACGAGCTTTCGGAAAAAGTAGGACTAACGCTGTCCAACCTTTCGATATTGAAAACCGGAAAAGCAAAAGCCATACGGTTCAGCACGCTTGAAGCCATCTGCAAAGTACTGGACTGCCAACCTGCGGATATTTTGGAATATAGAGAGGAGGAATAAGCAACCAAAAACATTAAAGATGAAAACTACCTGCCTATTAAAACGGACAAGCTCTACCGATACTGATTTTCAGAAATTAGTGATTGCGCTTGATAAAGAATTGGCCATAAGGGATGGCGAGGAGCATTCCTTCTTTGCCCAATATAACACGACTACCTTGATAAAACATGTTGTGTTGTTCTATGAAAATGAACTTCCAATTGGCTGTGGCGCTATAAAAGAATACGATCCAGCTACTATGGAAATTAAAAGAATGTTTGTTCCCCTAGCGGAAAGAGGAAAAGGAATTGCTTCAAGGGTTTTACAGGAATTGGAAAAATGGGCAAAAGAATTAGGCTATCAGAAATGCATCCTAGAAACGGGCATAAAACAGCCCGAAGCGATTGGCCTGTACAAGAAAAACGGCTATTCTATTATACAAAACTACGAACCCTACACCGCTGTAGAAAGCAGTGTCTGCTTTGAAAAGGTACTTATTGCACCACTATCTTAAATGCTTTGGAAAGGTTTTCCTTTTTTAAGGTGACAAAATAAATCCCTGTGGCTTTGTTTTGAAGATCAATCTGATGCTCGGTTGTTCCTGATTGCACCAGTTGTCCCATTGCATTGTAGATTACATAGTTCGTGTTACCGCTGGTGTTTTTTACATAAACTGTTCCGCTGGTTATTGTTGGATACAACATAACGGTTTCCATTTCGGTTTCAGGAATCGACAGCACATTCCAAGAATCGGTTGCAACGGTTCCGCCCCAGATCATTGTGGCTAGATAAGGATTATCGATAAAAGGGTTGCGGTTGCCCTGCATGTCTTGCAGCACTACATTCCGATTCAATTCATATTCTGAAACGGGATCCTGGGCATTCCAATTCAGGAAAATATCGGGCATGTCAGCAAAAGGATTGCTTGCCGTTCCGGCACCGATAACCGTGGCCGGACATTGGGTTGGATAACGCAAGTACATGTACATCATCATCCTTGCAATATCGCCTTTCCATTCATCACCCGGATAGAAATTACCGTTGCCGAGCACTACCGCATTACCCGTCCCTTCGTCATAAATACGATTGCTGCGGGTAATGTTGAACTGCGAATCAATTGCACGAAGATGGTGCGCATCCGAACCAGCAAACTCCGATCCTAAATTTGGGCTTCCCAAAGAGCGTGGAAAAGTATGCTCCCTTACCCATAAACCGGTACAACTTGACGTATGACAGCTAAGATTCTTATCCCTTCTCCTGTCGTTAAAAGGAAGGTTGTCGGTTCCGTCTTCATAGCCGTATACCAACAATACTTTTGTATTATCGGCAGGATCCAAGTCGGCCAGCTTGAGTGCGTTCCAAACTTCGGGAGTATAAATCAAATTATAGGTATGGGTATTGGTAACCAATGTAGCAAGTTGCATTCGAAGATCTTCTCCACTCTGGGTAAAGTTAATAGAAGAATAATACGCAGGAATCTGCGCAACGCAAAAAAGGGGCATCAAAAAGAGCCCTAAAAATAGTTTTTTCATTAAGCGGGGTATTGTGTGGGGTAATTATATTTCCAAAGCTACAGTATTTAGATTGAAAATGATCTTTAGTTGCTGTTAAATAGGCGTTATGAATTGAATTTCAGATGAGAATCCGCTGCAACAATAGAAATTTATAAGCTGCAAATCAAAATGTAAAGCCTACAATCTTGCGGTTTTTTATATGGGATAATTTGAGATTTATAGTAGTTTTGCCAAGTGATTTTCTTCTAAACACAAAGCCACTTCATGCAAACCAAAACCTGCTTCACTACCTGCCCAGAATGCCAAGGAAATGGCAAAAAGAAAAGCCGCATCAAGAAAAGCGTGAGGCTTCGCTATGAAGCTGCTTTGGAGCAATTTAAGAAGGCAGATGCCGGAGGAATCGCTCCGCTTCGCCCGGAAGCACACTTATCTTCTTGCAAACACTGTTCGGGTTCCGGATTGGTGGCTTCTGAAAACTTTCCAGTTGCTGATGTAGAAAATCTTCCCCATGTTGCCATCATTGGTGGCGGTATTGGAGGCGTGGCATTGGCGGTAGCCTGTCTGCATAGGGGTATTCCGTTTACGATTTATGAGCGCGACAGCAGTTTTAATGAGCGTTCGCAAGGGTATGGACTTACGTTACAACAAGCCAGCAAGGCTATTGACGGTTTTGGAATTTTTAGTCTGGACAAAGGCGTGGTTTCCACAAGGCATTTGGTGCACACCACCGACGGAACCGTCATTGCCGAATGGGGAATGCGCAAATGGCTCGAAAATGCCAGCAAGTCCACCCCTAAAAAAACCAACGTTCACATTGCACGACAATCCTTGCGATTGGCACTCTTGGAACAATTGGGTGGAAATGAAAGCATACAATGGGGACACCAATTGGTTGATTTTAAAGAAACCCAGGACACAGTTGACCTCAACTTTCTAGTGGATGGTACGCCAAAAACCGTAAAAGCCGACCTTGTCGTTGGTGCCGATGGTATCAGAAGCGCCGTACGAAACGTCTTGATTGGTGAAGAAATTTCGCCGTTGCGGTACCTTGATTGCATTGTGATTTTAGGTATCTGCGAATTGAGTGCGCTTGAAAACAAGGATCATCCTTTGCTGGATGGTGCTACTGTTTTTCAAACTGCCAATGGCAACGAACGTATCTATATGATGCCTTTTGATGCAGCTTCCGTAATGTGGCAATTGAGCTTTCCCATGTCTGAAGAAGAAGCAAAAGAGCTTAGTGCAAAAGGCGCACAAGCGTTAAAGAAAGAAGCTTCCCGACGCACGCAATGGCACGCTCCTGTTCCGCAAATTATAGAGGCAACCTTGGCAAGCCATATATCCGGCTATCCTGTTTACGATCGCGAATTGCTCTCTTCGGAATTATTAGAAAAGGCCGGAAAGGCAACCCTGATTGGCGATGCCGCACATCCTATGAGTCCGTTTAAGGGACAAGGTGCCAACCAAGCGTTGCTCGATGCATTATCCTTAGCTCGAGAAATTTCAAAACAATGCAAACCATTGTCTAAATGGCGTGAAACTGGAATCCGAGCAACAGTTCTATCTACTTTTGAAACTGAAATGCTGGAACGGAGCGCTATTAAAGTCGAAGACTCGGCGGCGGCGGCACAATTTCTACATTCGGAGATTGCACTTTATAAAGGCGACGAACCTAGAGGAAAAGTTTTGAAGCGGAAAAAATCCTAATTATAAAAGAGGAATCGGAAACCAACTATCCAATTCTTAGGCCGCTAAATTTTAAAGATACATTAACTAAATCATCTACAGTTGAAAAGAGGAAATCGATACATTTGGAGCTATGAAAATAATCCTTTTCCTGCTTTTATTTCTAACCGGTAACCTTGTTTCTGCCCAAGGCACAAAAATAATCTCGGGCAAGATTGTGGTTTCCGATGCTACCGTCGATCAAGTCTTGGTAGTGAACTTAAACACAGAAAAGGAAACCCGAACCGATAAAGACGGTCGTTTTAAAATTGAGGCACAGCTTGATGATTTGCTTATTTTTCAAGCCCCACATTTGGACAAGATGCGGAAGCTGATTGACGAAGATGCATACGATAGTCCGCTTGTGACAGTAGAAATGACCTCACATGTAACGGAACTCGACGAAGTGGTGGTTACCAATTATTCGCACATCAATGCCTTCAATCTGGGAATTACATCCACCTATATAAAGCCACTGACTCCGGCAGAAAGAGGAAAATACAGATCGGAAGCTCGTGCAATGGAATTCAGCGAAAAGCTTTTGATGATTGAAAAGCTCGAAACCCTTTATGATGAAGATTTCCTCACCACCAAACTCAAAATCGAAAAAGATCTTATAAAAGCTTTCTTCTTCTATGCAGTTGAGCATCCTTGGTTTATTGCCGTCCTAAAAGGAAAAAATAAAACACTCCAAACGTTCAACCTGACGATTTTGGCACAACGTTATAATACTCTGCAGCAGCAAGACTGATGGCTGTCGTCGTAATTTTTGTTACACTTTCTCAGGTTAAATTATAACAATTCTCAAAAATCCCGTAACTCATTCTCAAAATTGCCAATCTATCTTTGCCTTGTGCTTTGTTAGGAAATTGACTAGTAAAGCACTTACTAACTTAAAAAACAAAAATTATGAAAACGACAATCAAAAGCCTTATGGCAGTAGCAGTTGCTTTATTCTTTTCGAGTAATGTAAATGCACAAGAACCAGCGACCCTACCTGAATCGGCTGAGAATTATGACCAAGGTTTCCGTTTAGGATTTGGTTTAAATGCAGGATATGTATTTGATGATCCTTATGATTTTGCACTTGGTGGAGACGTACGTTTGCAGTATGACTTATCAAAAAGAACTTCCGTTACCTTGACAACAGGTTTCACCAACCTTTTTATTGGAGACGATATTAAAGATTTAGGATTTATCCCTGTAAAAGCAGGTTTCAAAGGATTCATCTGGGAAGATCAATTCTACCTGTTAGGTGAAGTAGGTGCCGGTTTTGCCGTAACCAATGATTACGATCAAACTTCTCTGATCCTTTCTCCTGGTATCGGTTATGCAAACAAATACATCGATTTGAGTTTGCGTTATGAATACTACAGTGATTTCCCAACAGCAAACGATGGTGAAGGTGTAGGCCAACTTGCCTTGCGTCTTGCTTACGGTTTCAGACTATAAAAAATAAAATTGCTATGAAAATAAAAACCTGATTGCCTTTTGACAATCAGGTTTTTTGTTTTTACTCCTTGCTTAATTGCTCAATATAAAGGTTGATGTTTTCTTTAATGTCATCTTCCAATTCAGGATTCTTGATGTCCGTGTATTTTTCCAATTCATTCAGAATAATTTTCCCGACCATATACCGCACCAAATCCTTATCATCTGCCGGAACCACAAACCATGGCGCTTTTTCTTTCGAAGTCTTGTTGATGGCTTCCTCGTAATACTCTTGGTATTCGTCCCATTCCTCGCGTTCCTTCAAATCGCCGGGCGAAAACTTCCAATTGTGCTTGCCTTTTTCCAGT
The DNA here is from genome assembly GCF_049060005.1 of Flavobacterium sp. PLA-1-15. NCBI lineage: Bacteria > Pseudomonadati > Bacteroidota > Flavobacteriia > Flavobacteriales > Flavobacteriaceae > Flavobacterium > Flavobacterium sp. PLA-1-15. The sequence goes on from NZ_JBMGQS010000006.1 coordinate 50,784, forward strand.
CGTCTCAAAAGGCGTTGTCTTTGCTCCTCCTTGCTCAGATGCAGGAAAAACTTCAAGACAATCGTTCCGTTTTCCACAATATGCTTTTCAAAATTATTGATCTGTTCGAAACGTTTTCCCCAAAAATCTGGCTTGATATCCTTCACGTCTTCAATTCCGGGAATGTTTTCATTCAAAATATATTCGGGATGCACGCGGGTTACCAAAACATTTTCATAATGCGTACGGTTGAACACCGCAAACTTCCCTCTTTCGGGCAAGGCAATGTAATGGCGCCATAAATAATCGTGTTCCAGCTCCGTTGAATTGGGTGTCTTGAAACTGTGGACCACCACGCCTCTCGGATTCATCTCCTTGAAAACCTCCCGAATCAGGCTGTCCTTCCCCGAAGTATCCATCCCCTGAAGGCAAATCAAAACGCCGTAACGATTGTGAGCATACATCGTATCCTGCAAATCGCTCATCGTGTTCCGTACCTTGTCGAGCGCGTTTTCCTTTTCCTCATCGGTTGCATCAACCTCTATTTTAGTGGGACGATGCTTTAGTTGTATGGCATCCACTACACGAAATTCCTCTAAATTTAAGTTTTTCATATTCAATTTGTTTTACATAAATGTATATATTTAAACTCGAAAATGAATAATCAATATGCAAAAATTTCAACTTGAGTTATTGTTCCAAATCATTGGGATTGGCTCGGCTTCCGGACTCTTCTTCAAGAACGACACTCTTTTTATCATTTCCGACAACAGCAAGGCGCTCTACGAATACCACATTTCCGATAAGAAACTCGACACCCATATCGTCCTTGAAAATGCAGAACTGCCACAGGACAACATTCCCAAGAAACTAAAACCCGATTTTGAATCCATCACACCCTATGGCGAAGACTTGTGTATTTTTGGTTCGGGTTCTACGGAGAACCGCAACAAGATGGTGCAGTTCAATACCTACACTAAAAAGGCAGTCAAGACTTTGGACCTTTCCGATCTTTACCTTTCCATGCAGTATTTTGCCGATATAAAACCAGAAGACTTCAATATTGAAGGTGCAATTTACACGGGCGATGTTTGGTATTTCTTTCAAAGAGGCAATGCTGCCAACGGTCAGAATGGGGTGTTTACAGTTACAGCTGAGAATCTCGAAAACGAATTTTCCATCCTTTATAACTCCTATAAATTGCCCAAAATAAAAGGTGTCCAGACCAGCTTTACCGATGCCATCCTTGTAGACGACATGATTTATTTTTTGGCCACAGCCGAAAATTCAAATTCCACTTATCAAGATGGCGAAGTATTAGGAAGCATCATCGGGAGCATCAAAACTGATTCGATGAAGCTCAAACTAAAGCAAACCATCAGCAACACTCATAAATTTGAAGGACTCACCCTTTTTAAAAACAATAAGGACTCGCTCGAATTTCTGCTCTGCGAAGACAAGGACACCGAGGTACAGCAATCGGATATTTACAAACTCACTTTGAAGAAATGAGTTTTCAGTTATCAGTTGTCGGTTGTATGTTTTCGCTAAGAACGGACAACCGACAACCGACAACTTTTTCCTCCCCCTCCCAACCTTTTCACTAAATAACCACTCTATATAAAAAACACTTCGATTGTGATAGACGAAAAATTAATAACAGAGTGCAAAAAAATGCATCGTGGCGCCCAGAGGCAGGTGTATGAATTGTTGGCACCCAAGCTATACCGGACGTGCAAACGGTATTTGAAAAAGGAAGAGGAAATAGAGGAAGCGATGGCCGATGCCTTCTATACCATCTTCACAAAGCTCGACCAACTCAAGGAAGTCCTGGCTTTTGAAGCCTGGGCCCGCAAAATTACGGTCAACCAATGCCTTTTGACTTTAAAGAAAAACGTCAACTTCAACCTCTATCTGGATGACATGAAGGTGGAGCCAAAACTGGAAACAGCTGATGACACGGTGCTTGAAGAGGAAGATTTGCTGCAGTTACTCAACCATATTCCCGAAGGTTGCAAGACGGTGTTCAACCTCTTTGCCATCGAAGGCTATTCCCATAAGGAAATTGCCACGATGCTCGGCATTTCGGAAGGAACGTCCAAATCGCAATTGAATGTTTCGAGAACAAAACTCAAGGAATTGGTGAACAATCTTTATTATCAAAAAGCGAAATAATAATGGAAAATCAAGATAAATTATACGAACAATTTCAGCAGGCTTCCCAAAAGGCTGAAACGAAGGACTTTCCCGGAATGGACAAGCTCTGGGCAAGGGTTGAAGACAAACTGGACCATAAAGTACTGAAGAACGAAAACAAGCTTTGGAAAAAAATAGCCATCGCCGCTTCCTTCCTGTTGCTTTTTACAGTGGGCTATGAACTCTCTAAAGAAAACGAAGAGGTGGTTACTCCTGTAAATCCGGTGGTGAATTCTGAAATAGAGCCTATCAAAGAAGACGCCATTGTTCTGGAAAAACAAGACGAGATCACGGCACCCCTACCTCTTGTGAGTCCGAAGCAGGCCGAGAAGATTATACAGGAAAAGATAAAACCACAAGACGGCGTTTCCGTTGTTGAAGATGCAGCACCAAAAGCAGAGGAATCTTTTGCCACAAGCGCTAATGCATTCAAAAAGGAAAGCGAAGAAAAGAATAGTGGCTATTTTGAAACCCAAAAATTCAATGCCCGATCGGTGCAAAATAATCTAGTGGCAAAAGAAGTGCAAGATACCGTCAGACCAAAGCGAGCAGTTATAAAACAAGATCCTCTTTTTGTTGTAAACGGCAAGGCGCTTACCCCGATAGAATCCGAAACGCTGCTTAGAAGCAAAGCCGTTGCAGACGACATCCAAACGATGGACATCCTGGCCGAACCGCTCTACATCATCAACGGGGTTGAATATACAGAAACCGAACTTTTTGGTCCAAATCCTACCAGTCCGTATTTCCCGCTGAACCAACAGGAAATCACTTCTACAACGGTCTACCAAGGCGAAAGTGCTACAACTTTATATGGAGAAAAAGGCAAAAAGGGCGTTGTCGTGATTACTACTAAAAATGGAAAACCTGTAGAGAAATGAAAGCACTGATCTTCCTTCTTTTTCTGAGCACTTCCATTTTTGCACAGAAGAAAACGCCCAAAGGCGAAACAGAAATTATATCTCCAAGCCGACCCCTAGTGGTTGTAGATGGCAAAGTTGTATACTACACTTCCCTAAAAGATTGTTGTAAGGGAATCAAGGATGATGACATAGAATCGATGTCTGTCTTAAAATATCCGCTTTACATCATCAACGGAGTAGCCTATAAAGAGATGGAGCTTTTCGGTCCGAGGCCAACGAGTCCCTATTATCCCTTGGTTGATCAGGAAATTGTTTCGATAGAGATCATTAGAAAAAAGCAAACAGCCGTTGAATTACATGGGAACTCGGAAGTGAACAGGAGCTTGGAAGCAAATGGGCGTTTGGAAGTACACGATGCACATATTATTATTGTAACTAAGGATGGAAAGCCCTTGGAGAAAAAGGAAATTTAATTATCGATTGAAATTTTAACAATTAAATTGTCTATGGCATAGATCTAAAAAAATCCCAAACTCATGAATTTGGGATTTTTTTGGTTAGACAAACATTATCTTTTGAGTGTGAAATGTCCTCTGAGCTCTTTTCCATCGTTGCCGGTTACTTTAAACCAGTAATCATTTGTTGGCATTTGGGTGCCGTCAACGGTGCCGTCCCAGCCTTCGTTGCTCCTTAATTTTTTCAGCAACTTTCCGTAGCGGTCGTAGATTTCAGTAATGAATTGGTCTCCTGCCTGTGCAAATTGTATTTTCCATGTATCGTTGTATCCGTCAGCATTTGGCGTGAAAAACTTAGGAAACGAGATGACGTAGAAATCATCATCGGTCATACCACAACCATTTTTATCTTTTACATAAACCGTGTAGAGTCCGCCAGGAAGCCCTGTAAACACATTTGAATCCTGAAAGCTCAAACCGTTGAGCGAATATTCATAATCCCCTACACTGTTTGGTGACAAGATCACGGTAATGACATTTTCTGTTTGGTTCCAATCTGATACTTCAACATCGGTAATAGTGGCAATATTGGATAGGAAAACTGTAAAATCCTTTGTTGCATCGCAGGTTACTTTTCCATGATCCTTAGTAACAGTTACAGAATAAGGTCCGGGCTGTGAGATGATGATCGTTCGCGTCGTTTCGCCAGTTGACCAAAGATAGGTATCGTGTCCTGCTCCGGCATCTACAATTATCGACTTTCTTTCGCAAACTGGTAGTCTATCTTTTAATGGAATAACAGGCGGTGCCAATAAATCAAGTTTAAGCTCTACGACTTTATAACAACTGCCCTGATTGGTCACTCTTACATAAACTGTTGTGGGGCCGAATATCTGAAAATCTCTAAAATTGATAATTTCTTCGTCAAAGTTTTGAGTTTCGGCACCACTTGCTGTAGTGAAATAATGAAAAAAATAGGACGTAGAAGGAGTCAGATAGGAATCAAAATCCGATAGGTCAATAAATTCATCGCCAGCATTTCCTATATCGCAAATTTGTGTGTCATAATCGTCTGCATTTAATGTTGTATTGATAATGACTGTAACTTCTAGTCTAGTCTTACTTTCACATCCATTTACAGTTTGACTGGCATAATAGGTTTGTCCATCTACCAATGGTGTATTGTTTGGAAGCAGGTTTCCATCTAATGGCGCATCATACCATCTTATGGCGTTTCCATCCGCATTTATACTTTGAACAGTAGAAACTTCGGAAACACAGAAATACTGTATTGCATCTCCAATTGGGGGCGCAAAATTGTTAGCATAACTTGTCAAAGTTACCGTCTTTGGTAGAGAGGTACATCCTGTTTCATCTTTGATAAGCACAAGATAATCTCCTGCAGGCACATCTACCAAGGTATTGCTGGTTGTCCAGGTTAGTCCGTTATCATAACTGTAGTAATCGCTCTGGTCAAACACTTCTATACTCCCAATATCGGCACAAGAATCAGGTTGTGTAGTCAATATATATGGTTGTGGCAGATTATCAGGATATTCATCCATTGTTGCGGTTCGAGGACTTGAAACACAACCGGCTGTTCTGGTAAGTAAATAATAATAGCCATAGGAAAGGCCTTCAAAAAGAGGATTTGTTGACCACGAGAAACCGTTATTGATGCTGTATTCCTCAGCTGGAGAGGTAAACAATATACTTCCGAGTGTTTCACAAGCCGCAGTTGTCATTATATACCGTGGCATTGGAATAACCGTATTGACTGTATAACTGTTTTCATAACAGGTTGTGCCGTCGAATACTTTAACGGTGTAAGTTCCAGTCTTATCTGCATAAAGACCGTCTGAAACGTCTAGAACAGAAGAAGCACCGTTAATAAAAACAGGGTATCCGCCTTTGTACCATTGATAAACTACATTCCCTGCTGCAGGAGCATTTAATACAGCCGTTAGTGTCAAATCATTTGAACATAGACTTCCTTCTTTTCTGATGAACAAATCCCCACTATCGGCAGTATTGATAATAACGTCATCATAAAGAAAATAAGGATATGAACCTAGGTGCATAAACGGAACGTGATAGGCCTCTGGCATCACTTCTGGGCCACCAATCATAATCTGTTTGATTACAAAAGGTACCGTGAAATTTATTGTAACATCCTGCCAATTGGGTTTTGGATCATAGGGTACGTTTCCAAGTTCAACCCATGGAGATCCAGGACCAACTGGAGTTCCTCCTAAAAATGTAGGGATGTTGCTTACGGTTGGACTACCATATATAGTTAGGTTTATCGGTGTAAGATCGGCTATTACCTTGTCATAAGGATTTGGTGGATTGTTCCTATAAATGATAGCACAAACCTTTAGATTCAATTCTGCCTCTGCTCCAGCCGGAATTGGGGTGGTTAGTGTTGCTTTAATATTTTCGACAATATTACTGGACATTACAGCACCTGCAATTCCATTGCCAGAAGGAAAAAATACAGGTTCATCATTTGGAGGGAAACCATCTGGTGGATACATGTCTAGATCTGGCAAAACAAAACCACATTTATTATAATAGGACGGAGTTCCCATTGTGCCTTGCATCCAAGGTGCAACCTTGTAGAATTGTCCCATCATATTAGGACAACTGCTATACTCTTCAAAATCAAAATTGGGCACTAAAGATTTTTTGGGAGCTGGAGTGCATGCGCATTCCGGGTCTCGAAGGTCAATCAGTCCATTACCGTTATCATCAATACCATTATTGCAAATTTCTTGCGAAAATGTGCATAACGTAAAGAAAAACAGTAAAATAGAGTAATAAATCTTCATAATAAAAAAAATTAATAGCTTGTAAATTTAATCAATTAAATCAAATATTTCCTATATAAAGTTTTGTTAATAAACCATTTGCAGTTTCAAGGTGATCATTGCAATACCATATAACAGCTGAAAACTTAGAAACCCTACTTTGTTGCTCTTAACCTTTTTAAGTATTTTTATAAAAATAATTGTAACTTTAATTTGCCTTACACAGTAAAACTTTTATGAGAACCACAATCTATGAAAAAATTATCCCTTCATCAGCAAGAAGAATTGCTCGCAATTTTAAAGAGCCGTTTTGAGAAAAACAGCGACCGTCATAAGGAACTTGATTGGAAAAAGATTCAGGAAAAACTCGAAAACAATCCTGAAAAACTTTGGTCGCTTAATGAAATGGAAAGAACTGGTGGCGAACCGGATGTTGTGGGCCAAAATGAAAAATCAGACGAATTTATCTTTATGGACTGCTCGCCTGAAAGTCCAAAAGACAGGAGGAGTTTCTGCTATGATCGTGAAGCTTTGGACAAAAGAAAACTAAACAAACCCGGAAATTCTGTAGTTGATGTTGCAACCGAAATGGGCATCGAGCTTTTAACGGAAGATGAATATAGGGAATTGCAACTGCTCGGAAAGTTCGACTTGAAAACCTCCAGCTGGATCAAAACACCTGAAGCAGTTAGAAAATTAGGTGGCGCCCTTTTTTGTGACCGAAGATATGATCAAGTTTTTCTATACCACAATGGCGCCGATTCTTACTATGCCGCAAGGGGATTTAGAGGGGTTTTAAGGGTTTAATCAAGGGAAGCAATGAACATCTTCAAAGACCTATATACTGCTACCCTATCCCTAAAAAGAAATGACTATCTGAAAGTGGCCGGCAGCGTTGACACCAACATCTATTTTATAGAAAGCGGAAGCTTGAGAATTTATATTCTTGATGAAGACGAAGAGCAGATCATCAGGTTTGGCTATTCGGATAACATCATCGTGGCATTGGATTCCTTTTTTACCGAAAAGCCTTCTGACTTTTATATTCAGGCGATAAAAAAGACGGTTGTTAATGTGATTCCTAAAAATGTTTTTTATGGGTTTATCGAAAAATCAGCATCGCATAAAAGTTTACTTATTCCGTTGCTGGAAGATTTGATATTACAGCAGATGGAACGCGAAAAAGACATCTTAACGGCTTCACCCAAGGAACGTTTCAATCGGGTAATGAGGAGAAGTCCAAGATTGTTTCAAGAAATTCCAGACAAGTATATTGCCAATTACCTTCGGATGAGTCCGGAAACACTTTCCCGTTTAAAAAAATCTTGATTTCAATCAAGATTCATACCGTTCTAATGTTGGAACTTTGCTCCAAAATCAAAAAAATATGGAAGTACAATCAGCAACATTAATTTCGGAATTAATTGATATTACCAATCAGAATTTGGCTTTCGCCGAAATTTTAAAAGCAAAATCTGAGAAACAACTCAATTGGAGGGCGAGCGAAAAATCGTGGAGCATCCTGGAATGTCTGGAACATTTGAACTTGTACGGAGATTTTTATATTCCCGAAATCAACAACGTAATTTTCAAAGCAAGGAGCAAAAGTGATGTGGTTTTTAAAAGCGGCCTTCTAGGGAATTATTTTGCCGAAAGTATGCTGCCGAAAGAAAAGATGGCCAAGATGAATACTTTTAAGAGCAAAAACCCAATACATAGCCGTTTAGACCCAACTACTATTGACCGTTTTATCGACCAACAACATCAATTAATCGATTTATTGGAGCAATCCCGAAACATCAGCCTTAACAATGAGAAGACACAAATCAGCCTGACCAAGTGGATACGGCTAAAAATAGGTGATACTTTTAGATTTGTAATCAACCATAATATCAGGCATTTGAAACAAATTGAAAACGTGATGATGCTCGGGAAAATGGATTAATTTTAATAGATTTGTTTTTTCCTTATAAATTCAATCATGAACAAAGACATCCAAGCTTACAACAACAAACAGCTTCCTGAGGACACAGCGATTTGCAACAAACTCTATGACATTATTAATCAGAATTTACCCGATGCCGAAAATAAAATATGGCATGCACATCCGGTTTGGTTCTTAGACGGAAATCCAATTGTAGGCTACAGTAAACTGAAAGATGCTGTACGGTTATTATTTTGGAGCGGCGAATCATTTGAAGAAGAAGGGCTCCATAAAGTGGGCAATTTCAAATCTGCCGATGTACGTTATACAAGTGCTGCACAAATCAATGAAGAGGATTTGAAACGCTGGCTTCAAAAAGGCATTGACATTCAATGGGATTACAAGAATATTGTGAAACGGAAAGGTATCTTATTGCGTTTAAGATAATGCTTTTTTGTAACCCTAAATAATTACCCTTTCGGAAGGTAGATACAAAAAGTTGTTCCTTCTCCCAAAATGCTTTCCACGCTTATCTTTCCATCATTTTGCTCTACCATATCTTTACAGAGCACAAGCCCTATCTGATGACCTTTTTCTCCCGTAACACTTGTAGTTATAGTATGCTCCAAGCTAAAAAGTTTTTCAATATCTCTTGAGGCAATTCCAGGGCCTGAATCATTTATACAAATCTTCACCTTTTCTCCTTTCTCTGTTGCGCTTATTGTAATTGAATCTTCGGCATTACAAAACTTTACTGCATTAGAAATAAGATTACGCACCACTACATTGATCATGTTTGGATCGGCATATACCAAAACTGACTGATCAATATTCATATTTACTCTCAGTTCCTTTGCTTTAATAGCCGACTGATGAAGATGGATATTTGTTTTTACCACTTCCCTAACATCAAATGATAATGGCCTTACAGTCATTCCGTCTAATTGACTTTTCGACCATTCAAGCAGATTATCTAAAAAGACTGAAGTTGTATAGATCGTATCTTCTAGTCTTGCAAGCAAACTATTAAGCTCGCTTTCATTCAATTGTCCTTCCCTGTAAAGCCCGAAAAGCATTTTTAATGTTTGCAACGGGCTTCTAAGATCGTGGGAAACAATGGAGAAAAATTTATTCTTGACCTTATTCAATTGCTCCAATTCAGAATTTTGAACCGCCGTAATTTCCATTTGAGTTGTAAGCTCTTCATTCAACATTTCAAGTTCCTTGTTGATTTCCGAAATCTCATCCTTTTGTTTTTCCAATAAAAGATTTGTTGCCTTCTTTTCGAGATTTCTCTTATAATATAGGACCAGCAAAATCACAACAAAAAGTAAGATAACCGAAGTAATGAAAATCGTTTTGACGTAGCTCGTATTCTTGGTAGCAATTATTTTATTGTCTTTTACAAGTCCTTCGTTTTCAGAACTAACCCTGTTAAATTCTGTCAGCACCAGATGCTTGAGTTTTTCTTCGGATTTAATGCTGTCGGTCAGTTCAATAAAAGCGTTTTGATATTTATAAGCTCCTTCAAAGTTATTTTGTGCTTCTTCAATTTTCATATACATCCAAACAGCCTTTGATCGCATGGAGAGTGACTCCATTTTTTTGCTGTTTTCATAAGCTCTTTCCGCATATTCTCTCGCCTTTTTATATTGCTTCAATCCAACATAAGCTCTAGCGAAAGAAATTAAGACGGCACTTTCGTGAAATGTGTTTTTTAATTCGATATCGTGTTTCAAGGCAATTTCTAAATTAGGCAATGCTTTTGCAAACGCACCTTTTTTGATATCGACTCTGGCAAGTCCCCATCTCGCTAAGGCAATTCCGTTGATATCGCCAATTCTTTCCCTAATTTCAAGGCTTTCCTGAAAATAATTTATTGCCTTTTCATATTCTCCAAGCTCTAGGCATCCGCCTCCCAATGAAAATAATGCCGATGCAATTCCTGGCTCATGACCGATTTTCTTGTAGCTTTCGAGTGCCAAAAGATCATACGTCTGAGAAACCTTATATTCTCCTAAATCATGATAAATCCCACCAATGTTGATGTAGCATTGATTGATTCCTTTTGCATATTTAATTTTTTTGTACAATCGCAAAGCTTCTTTGTACTTGTCAATCGCCTCTCTATCGTTGTCAATTTTTTCGTAAACATATCCCATGCTTGCCAGTGCACGCGCCATTCCTCTTTCGTATTTTATTTTTTTTGCGGTTTCGTATCCTTTGGCAAAATAAAAAAGAGCACTGTCCATTTTCGTTTTTATGGCATGGGTACCGCCCATGTCAATATAGGCTTCCACCACAAGCGTGTCTACTTTCAACTTTTCGGCAATAGCCTTGTATCGAACGGCATAATAGTACTTTTTATCCTGATCTACAGATGCATAAGCAGTGGTAAGTTGTTGATAAATCCTCATGCGGGTTGTATCGGGAAGCTTCGGTTTAAGCTCCTTCAAGAGTTCTTCTACCTTTGTCGTTTGAGCAAAAGCAGGCAAAGTGAAAAGCAACAAAAAAACGAAACAAAACTTCCGCTTTAATTTTTTATACCAGATTCGTTTTGGCATTTGCTGATTTTATTTAAAATGAAATGAAGAATTGAGGTATTTTCTTCTGATGGTTAAAGATACTAAACTTTTGTAATCTTTTTTAATCCATCATAATAAGAAAACATTAACATGAATAAATACTGATTTATGCTTGAAAATTGAACCGAGCATCATCAAATTATTCAAATTCACTATCTTTATCAAAAACAAACAAAATGGATTTTACAAAAAAAATGCTGCGTGATGATGCCTTGGAGGGCAAAGTTATAGTTGTAACGGGTGGCGGAAGCGGACTTGGCAAGGCAATGACAAAATATTTCCTTGAATTGGGAGCCAAAGTGGCCATTACTTCCCGTGATTTGGACAAATTAAAAAATACCGCTTCTGCTCTTGAAAGCGAAACAGGCGGAGAATGTCTTCCCCTTCAATGCGATGTGCGTCATTACGATCAAGTCGAAAACATGCTTCAGGAAGTTTTGAAAGCTTTCGGAAAAGTGGATGTCCTTTTAAACAACGCTGCCGGAAACTTCATCTCTCCTACCGAAAGATTGTCTGCAAATGCTTTTGATACGATCATTGATATCGTTTTGAAAGGCTCAAAAAACTGCACCTTGGCTTTTGGAAAACATTGGATTGACACCAAACAAGAAAGTTCAACTATATTAAATATCGTAACCACTTATGCTTGGACAGGTTCGGCTTATGTAGTACCGAGTGCAACAGCAAAAGCGGGAGTTTTGGCCATGACCAGGAGCTTGGCCGTTGAATGGGCAAAATATGGAATCCGTTCCAATGCTATTGCTCCGGGTCCTTTCCCTACAAAAGGAGCTTGGGACAGATTGCTTCCTGGCGATTTGGCCGAGAAATTTGATATGGCAAAAAAAGTTCCCTTAAAAAGAGTCGGTGATCATCAGGAATTGGCAAATCTTGCCGCCTATTTGGTTTCTGATTTTTCTGCTTATGTAAACGGCGAAGTCATTACAATTGATGGTGGCGAATGGCTAAAAGGTGCAGGACAATTCAATTTATTGGAACAAATTCCTGAAGAAATGTGGGACATGCTCGAAGCGATGATCAAGGCAAAAAAACAATCCTAACCATCGTATATACTGAAACTTAACTTTTGGATAAATTAGGTTCTCAAACTTAAACAAACAGTTAACAAAATAGATTTTCAAAACCCGTAAATAATTGTATTTTTACGGTTCAAAATTTCAGAAATTATAATGGGCAAAATCATTGCTATTGCAAATCAAAAAGGCGGTGTCGGAAAGACTACAACTTCGGTAAATCTTGCGGCATCACTTGGTGTATTGGAAAAAAAAGTATTACTTATTGATGCTGATCCTCAGGCGAATGCAAGTTCAGGATTGGGTATCGACATCGAAGGCATAGAAATAGGAACCTATCAAATTGTAGAACACAGCCACACTCCCGAAGAAGCAATTATTACTTGTTCGGCTCCAAATGTGGATGTTATTCCTGCCCATATCGACCTTGTTGCCATCGAAATCGAATTGGTGGACAAGGAAAACAGGGAGTATATGCTGAAACAGGCATTGGAAAGTGTGAAAGAAAAATACGATTACATCATTATTGATTGTGCGCCATCTTTGGGTTTACTGACCTTGAATGCTTTAACTGCTGCTGACTCGGTGGTTATCCCTATCCAATGTGAATATTTTGCTTTGGAAGGTCTAGGAAAATTACTGAATACCATCAAAAGCGTTCAAAAAATCCATAATCCAGAATTGGACATTGAAGGTTTGTTGTTGACCATGTTTGATTCAAGGCTTCGTCTTTCTAACCAAGTGGTGGAAGAAGTACAAAAGCACTTCAACGATATGGTTTTCAAGACCATTATCCAACGAAATGTAAAATTGAGTGAAGCTCCAAGTTTTGGCGAAAGCATCATCAATTTTGACGCAACAAGCAAAGGAGCAACGAATTATTTGAGCCTTGCCCAAGAAATTATAAAGAAAAACAGCTAGCATAGAATGACAAAAGCGGTAAAAAAACAAGCATTAGGAAGAGGTTTATCGGCATTATTGAAAGATCCAGAAAACGACATCAAATCGGTTGAAGACAAAAATGCAGATAAAGTTGTAGGAAATATTATTGAGCTTGAGCTTGATGCTATCGAAATAAACCCATTTCAGCCAAGAAGCAATTTCAACGAAGAAGCACTTCAGGAATTGGCCACCTCTATTAAGGAATTAGGTGTTATACAGCCGATTACGGTTAGAAAAATGGAATTCAACAAATTCCAATTGATCTCTGGAGAAAGAAGACTTCGTGCTTCCAAACTTGCTGGTTTGGCTACAATTCCAGCTTACATCAGGATTGCAAACGACAACGAATCACTTGTTATGGCCTTGGTTGAAAACATCCAACGCCATGATTTAGATCCGATTGAGGTTGCATTGTCCTACCAAAGATTGATGGACGAAATTCAACTGACGCAGGAGCAAATGAGCGACCGTGTTGGAAAAAAACGTTCTACCATTGCCAATTATCTTCGCTTACTAAAACTTGATCCAATCATCCAAACCGGAATCCGTGACGGATTTATATCCATGGGACACGGTCGTGCGATCATCAATATCGAAGATCTGGATGCCCAGACAGATATCTACCAAAAAATTGTAAGCCAGAATTTATCGGTTAGAGAAACTGAAACCTTGGTAAAAAACTATCAAGAAAGTTTGAAACCAAAGCCTGCATCAAAAGCGAAAGCTACTTCATTTGACATCAATGAAGAGGAAAAGAAAGCGATTACAGGGTATTTTGGAGCAAAAGTGGATGTAAAAGTTGCCGGAAATGGTAAAGGAAAAATTACTATTCCATTCCACTCCGAGGAAGATTTCAAGAGAATTATCAAACTAATAAAAGGTTAGTGAATAAATATATTCCCATACTGTTCTTGCTTTTCATCACAGGAAACATTTCGGTTTTTGCGCAGGTAAAAAAAGAAGAGGCACTTGTTTTGGCAGATACTTTGATAGCCAAGCCAATCAATCCGCTGGCTCCTGCCAGGGCCGCGTTTTTGTCTGCCATTGTTCCTGGTCTGGGTCAAGCTTACAACAAGAAATACTGGAAAATACCTATTGTTTATGGAGCAATTGGTACCAGCGTTTATTTTTATGTGGATAACAATAAAAAATACCACCGTTATCGCGATGCCTACAAAATGAGACTCGCTGGAAAGGATGACGAATTCAAAGGACAATACAGCGATGCAACGTTGATAAATGCTCAACGAACATTTCAACGAAACAGAGATTTATCACTTCTAATAAGCTTTGGTCTTTATGCTTTGAACATTATTGATGCCAATGTCGATGCGCATTTGATGCAATTCAACGTCAATGATAATTTATCTTTTAGACCCGACGTTTACCCGAACGAAATCAACTACAAGCAAAATGTTGGGGTAACATTGAACTACAGTTTTTAAAATATTTTTGAATGAAGATTGCACTTTTAGGTTACGGAAAAATGGGCAAGGTTATCGAAAGGATCGCCTTGGAAAGAGGACACGAGATTGTTTTGCGCAAGACCAGCTCTGACACATTTGATGACCTTCACAAAGCGGATGTCGCTATCGATTTCAGTATTCCAGACGCTGCCATTACTAATATTTCTACTTGTCTGAATCAAGGAATTCCAGTTATTTCGGGAACTACCGGCTGGTTGGAAAACTACCACGAAATGGTGAAATTATGTGAAGAACAAAATGGCGCTTTCATTTATTGCTCCAACTTTAGCCTTGGCGTAAATATCTTTTTTGAATTGAACGATTATTTGGCCAAGATGATGTCGAAATTCGATCAATACAAAGTAGAAATGGAAGAAATCCATCATACACAGAAACTAGATGCTCCAAGCGGAACCGCCATTACTCTTGCAAACCGAATCATTGAAAACTCCGATTATTCAAGCTGGGCTTTGGAAAACGCAAAGAACGACGAACTTTTAATTAATGTAAAAAGAATAGAAAATGTTCCTGGAACGCATTCTGTTTTTTATAATTCTGATGTAGATACGATCGAAATAAAACATACCGCCCATAATCGTGACGGATTTGCATTAGGTTCCATAATTGCCGCCGAATGGATTATTGGCAAACAAGGCGTTTTTACAATGCGAGATGTTTTGCAATTGGGGTAATGTAACTTTTCTGCAATTTCTTATACTAATGACTTAGCTTGAGGCTAAATTTATCAAATAAAAACATACAATATGACACTTTATCAATGGTTTATATTTTTCCTTATCGTCCAAATCGTTCACTTTATTGGAACTTGGAAATTATATGAAAAAGCAGGAAGAAAATCATGGGAAGCAGCCATTCCGGTTTACAATGCCATCGTCTTGATGAAAATCATCAACCGGCCAACTTGGTGGACGATTTTGCTTTTTATCCCCATCATCAATCTGATCATGTTTCCTGTTGTTTGGGTTGAAACGATCAGAAGTTTTGGAAAAAAGACTACGCTTGATACGGTTTTGGTTTTGTTCACACTTGGACTTTACATTTATTACATTAACTATACTCAGGATGTAACGCATATCAAAGACCGAAGCTTGGTTTCGCCAACAAAAACAGGCGATACGGTAAGTTCACTATTATTTGCAATTGTTGTGGCAACTTTGGTACATACCTATGTCATGCAACCTTTTACGATTCCGACATCCTCTTTGGAAAAAACGCTTTTGGTGGGCGATTTCCTATTTGTGAGTAAATTTCATTACGGTGCGAGGACTCCGATGACCACTGTTGCCGCTCCGATGGTTCATGACACAATTCCTTTGATCAATGTAAAATCCTATTTGAACAAGCCTCAATTGCCTTATTTTAGATTTCCAGGCTTTGAAAAAATTGATAAGAATGACATCGTCGTGTTTAACTGGCCAGTTGATACGGTTTTTCACATGTATAAACTAAGCGACAAACATTACGAAAAGCCAATTGACAAGAAAACCAACTACGTAAAAAGATGCGTTGGAACACCGGGAGATAGCCTTTCTGTAAGAGATGGAATTGTTTTTATTGATGGAAAAGAATTAAAATTATCCGATAGGGCTAAACCTGAATATTCTTACTTAGCGGCTTTAGACGGACAAACTCCAATAAATTTTGAATTTGTTCTAAAAGATTTGGACATCACCGATGGCGCAGGATTTATGACGGAAGCCCGTGACACACTTTACATAAAAGCATTAACGCTTGAAGGAGCTGAGCGTTTGAAAAATATCCCCGGAATCAAATCTGTAACAAGAATAATTCAAAAACAAAGTGACCCAACTGTTTTTCCTTTCAACAAAGATTGGAATGGCGACAATCTTGGACCAATTTACATTCCAGAAGCTGGAAAAACCGTTGCTCTAAACAAAGAATCTCTTCCGTTTTACAAAAGAATCATATCCGAATATGAAGGCAACGATTTAAAAATAAATGGTGATGAAATCCGAATCAATGGGGAAATTTCTACTTCCTACACTTTCAAGCAAGATTACTATTATATGATGGGTGACAACCGTCATAACTCGTTGGATTCAAGATATTGGGGCTTTGTTCCTGCTGATCATATCGTAGGAAAGCCAGTCTTTATCTGGATGAGTTTGGACCAGAATATTGGTTGGAACAAAGCTATTGATAAAATCCGTTGGGAGAGAATGTTTACAACGGTTGGTGGCGATGGCGAGCCTTACTCCTACTTTAAATTTTTCCTAATTGCCTTAGCGGCTTATTTTGGAATCACTTATTTTATGAAGAAGAAAAAAGCAAAAAACAGTTAATTTGGTTTTTGTTAATTTGAATATCTGAATGGTATAGATGTACATATATTCTTTCGAAAAGCTTGAAGTTTGGAATGAAGCAAAAGAACTTGCTAAAAATATTTATTCCATTACTTTAAAATTTCCTGATGTAGAAAAATTTGGACTCATTTCGCAATTGAGAAGAGCTTCGGTTTCTATTTGCTCAAATATAGCTGAAGGTTCAGCCAGAAATTCGTTCAAAGACAAAGCCCATTTTACAACGATGGCATTTAGTTCTGCTGTCGAAACTTTAAATCAAGTTATACTTTCATTTGAATTAAATTTTATTACCGAAAAAGAGTATATAAAGCTTCGTTCTGATATTGAAAGTATTACTAATAAATTAAATGCTCTTCGGAATTTTCAAATCTCAAAAGCCAAAGAACAAATAACCAAATAGTCACATAATCGAATGAACGTCTTATTACATCCAACATATTTTCCATCAATTAGTCAATTTGCAGCGATTGCTCAGGCTGAAACCGTAACGTTTGAAATGGAAGACAATTTCCAGAAACAAACCAATAGAAACAGGATGTATATTTATAGTCCGAATGGTGTGCAAATGCTGAACATTCCAATAAAACATTCTAGCGAAAGCCATCAAAAAACCAAGGACATCAAACTTGAAACCGCTTTCGATTGGCAGAAGCAACATTTCAAATCATTGGAAGCGGGTTATAGAAGTTCGCCTTTCTTTGAATATTTTGAAGATGCTATCATGCCCATTTTTGAAAAGAAACATACATTCCTGATGGACTTGAATATGGAAACAATCGAAATTGTTTCTAAATGCCTAGGCTTGAAATTATCTTACAATAAAACAGAAGAATACTTCAGAGAAGTTGATTTTAGTGATTTCAGAAATCTTGCAAACGGAAAAAAAGACTCCTATCAATTTGAAGCGTACACACAAGTTTTTGAGGAAAAACACGGCTATATCAACAATTTAAGCATTCTGGATTTGTTGTTCAATGAAGGAAGATATGCTTTGGATTACTTGAAAAACCAGCAACTATAATTACTCTTTTTTCATTGAAAGTCGTGCCATGATTGGAAAATGGTCGGAATCGACAATTTCTACAAAATTCTTGAAATTCTTAACCTGCATCGTCTTGTCTGCAAAGATATAATCGATTCGGGCTGGATAGTATTTAAAATCATAGGTTTTTCCGAAGCCACTTCCCGCCTCTTCAAAACTGTCCTGCATATCGCCTCTGATGATCCTATAAACATAGGAAAATGCACTGTTGTTCATATCGCCACAGATAATTATCGGATATTTACATTCGCCTTTGTGGTTCATGATCATTTCTGCCTGAAGCTGTTGCTCCTTGAAGGCAGTACTCATCCTTCTTAGTATTCGTTGCGATTTCTTCTGATCCATATCATTGATATCGTCGTTGATTTCGTTTACGTCTGGCGTAATCTTGATGGACTGAAGGTGGATACTGTATACACGGATGGTATCTTTTCCCTTTTTGATATCCGCAAAAATGACATTGTTGTTGGAACCCGGAAGCAGAATTTCTCCCTCATCAATAATCTTAAACTTTGAAAGGATCGCCTGTCCGGTTTTGATTTTATCGCCTTTAGAAATGATATATTTATATTTATAACGCTCATAATCAAATTCTTTTGCGTTTGAAAATTCCTGAATACATAAGATATCAGGGTTGTTTTCCTTTACAAAATCGGAAATTTCAACAGGAACCGTTTCTTTTTCAGACCATTCAAATTTATTGAACAAACGCACGTTGTAGCTTAAAACCGTAAAATCCGAAACTTCTTCGGGTAGATTCTTCTCTGAAAATTTATAGAATTTATTGATGAACGTAATTCCCAAAAGCAGAACCAAAGCCGGAAGGAGAATCTGTCTTTTGAGTTGTATGCCCCAATAAATAAAATAGATAACATTGAGAATCAACATCATCGGCAAGAACAAAGTCAATACAGACAAGAAAGGGAAAAATTTTGGCGCCAGAAAAGGCAAGACATAAGCAACAAACGTCAATACAGCGAGCACTATATTGAAGAAGAACATTATCTTATTAAACCATGAAAGGTTTTTCATCTGCCGATTTGATTTGTTTCGAAATTACTTAATTTTTTCCAGCCTTAAACAAAAATTCTTTTTCTTCTTTCGTAAGACTATCATAACCTGACTGACTGATTTTGTCCAAGATTTCATCAATCTGTTGCTGTGTTTTGTCTTTTGTTACAATTCTTGAAGCTGTTTCTTTTTTAGGTTCTGGCTTGTAGTTCTTGTGTACTTTTTTGAAAGGCGTCGCTTTTTTTGGCTTAAACAAATTTGCAAAAAAATCTAAAACCACTGATATGATTTTGCTTAAATCTGTTCCGTTTTGCAATGCTTTTATAAATAGGAAACCGAAAAAAGCGCCACCTAAATGGGCAAGATGTCCACCGGTATTTTCTAATGGCAATTGGATTAAGTCGATGATCAGAATAAAGAGTGCAATGTGCCACAGTTTTACATTACCTATCAATAATAATCTCAATTCCATCAAAGGATTATACGTTACCGTTGCAAAGAGTATCGCCATCACAGCACCTGAAGCACCAACCAAAGTCGCATCTGAATTGGCTAAAGCCGGAAAAATAAAATAACTGATGATGTAAATCAAACCTGCGAAAACACTTCCTAAGATATACAATCCAAAGAGTTGCTTTTGGGTAAAATAGGTCGTGAACAATCTACTGGAAAAATTCAACATGATCATATTGAAAAGAATATGTAAGATTCCAGCATGAAAAAAAGCATAACTGATCAGCGACCAAGGTTTCCACAACAAGTCGGCTGGATTGGAGGAAAGGCTTACATACGACAGAAAATCAATCCGGATTTCAAATAAGGTCAACAGTCCAAAAACAATGTATGGTATGGCAAACAATCCTACATTCCAATAAATCAACCTATTGGCAACTCCTCCAATCCTATATTGCAGTTTTAAATCCTCTATTATGCTCATAAACTATTGAATTAATTCCAGCGGTTTCTGTTGAACTGATTTTTCTTCCAGTACCACATCATCAAAAATCCAGTCAAGGCACCTCCAATATGTGCAAAATGGGCTATTCCAGAAGTACTTCCAAAGATAGAACCTCCCTTTAAGCCTAAAAACAAATCGACAGCAAGAATACCTGGAACAAAATATTTGGCTTTTATAGGAATCGGAATAAACATCAACGCCAATTCAGCATTTGGAAACATAAACGCAAAGGCTACTAAAAGTCCATAAATAGCACCTGAAGCACCAACGGCAGGCGTAGCAAATCCACTAGCAAAAGAATCCAAGCCAGATTGACCTAAAACTTCAACCCATCTGGTATCAATTTTTCCATCGGTTAACAAACTGTAAATATCCGATTTCAAAAAACCCGCTTCGGTTAATGTTTGCAGACCAGAATTAAATTCATAATAATTAATACCAGTATGTAACAAGGCTGCACCCAATCCACATGAAATGTAAAAGAACAAGAATTTCTTGCCTCCCCAAAAATGTTCCAAAGCACTTCCAAAAGAATACAAGGCAAACATATTGAACAGGATGTGCATAAAATTTGGCAAAGCCGCATGCATAAACATGTGCGTCAAGGGTTGCCAAACTTGAAATTTATCATTTTCAAAAAAGTACAACGACAATAAATCGTATGCTGGTCTGCCCACGACTTGAGAGCCTATAAAAAAGATTATATTGATAATTAGTAACTGCTTTACAGTTGGTGTGATGTTCATCATATTGAGAATTTTTTATCTAGATCTTCCACACGCATCGTGATGAAAGTTGGTTTTTGAAAAGGCGAAACATTTGGATCCTTACACGCAAAGAGGCCGTTTACTAGGTTTTCCTGTTCTTTTTCGGTTAAATACGTTCCTGTTTTTACCGCCAAGCTCTTCGCCATCGACTTTGCAATACTGTCGTTCTGGCTAAAGCTGTTTTCTGGAATTCCATCCTGCAAATCGCCCAATAATTGTTCCAACACTATGGAAACTTCGCTTTCGGTAACATTGACAGGTATTCCCGAAATTACGATATGGTCCTCGGCTTCGGCTTCAAAAACAAATCCGGTATTCGCCAAGGCTACTTTTAATTCAGAAATCAATTCCAGTTCATTTTTGGAGAAAAATAAATTCAAAGGAAACAACAACTGCTGGCTTGCCGCCTGATGGATCGTCATATTGGTTAGGAATTGTTCGTACAGAACGCGTTGATGCGCTCTTTGCTGATCGACAATAACCATTCCCGATTTTATAGGATTTACGATGTATTTCTTATGAATCTGATACGTCTTATTGACTACTTTTTCCACTTCGCTATCATCAAACAAGGAAGCGGTAACCTCCTCGCTTTCAAAATGGATTTCAGTATTTTCAACTATTGCTTCTTCGGTATCCGTTTTCAAACCGACATACAAGCTTTCCCAACTCGCATTTTCTGTTCTTCTACTTCTAAAATTATCCGAAGAAGTTGAATAAGATGATGATGAAAAACTTGGTTTTGACGGCTTCTCCTCAGCAAAAGGATTGTAATTTCCATCGACTTGGATGGTTGGAAACGAAGCATCCTTGTTTTTATATTCGTAAGGCGTATCAAGGTTGGCATCACGATCAAAATCCAAAACCGGTGCCACATTGAATTGCCCCAGACTGTGCTTTATCGAAGATCTCAGAATTGCATACAAAGCATGCTCATCGTCAAACTTGATTTCAGTTTTTGTAGGATGGATATTGATATCGATCGTGTGCGGCGGAACATCCAAGTATAAAAAATAACTCGGCTGGCAACCGTCTTTCAGCAGACCTTCGTAGGCCGCCATGATTGCATGATGCAGATAGCCACTTTTTATATATCGATTATTGACAAAGAAAAACTGTTCTCCCCTGCTCTTTTTTGCAAATTCAGGCTTGGATACAAAACCTTGAATCGAAACAATCTCCGTTATTTCCTGGACAGGAACCAATTTTTCATTGGTTTTTCCCGAAAAAATATTGACAATCCTTTGTCTGGAATTTGAAGGCGGAAGATTAAACAATTCACTTCCGTTATGATAAAACGTAAAATAAATATTAGGATGCGCCAATGCAACACGTTGAAATTCATCTACGATATGACGATGCTCTACAACATCCGATTTCAAGAAATTTCGCCTTGCGGGAATATTAAAAAATAGATTCTTGATGGCAAACGAGGTTCCTTTTGGCAGAACAGCCAATTCCTGCGATACAAATTTACTTCCTTCAATCACAATATGGTGTCCCAATTCCTCCTGATCCTGTCTGGTTTTCATTTCCACATGTGCAATAGCCGCAATCGAAGCCAATGCTTCTCCGCGAAAACCTTTAGTGTGGAGGGAGAACAAATCTTCCGCCTGACGGATTTTGGAAGTTGCATGACGCTCAAAACACAAACGTGCATCGGTGACACTCATTCCCAAGCCATTATCTATGACTTGAACAAGCGATTTTCCAGCATCTTTTATAATTAATTTGATATCGGTGGCCTTTGCATCCACTGCATTTTCTAGGAGCTCCTTTACAACCGAAGCCGGACGCTGTACGACTTCTCCGGCTGCAATCTGGTTGGCTACGTGATCTGGAAGTAATTGAATTATACTTGACATCAAAAAAGTTTATTTCAGTTTTAAGGTGAATATTGTAAAAAATGTGGATTACAAATTTAACGAAATTATATTGGCTTTTTAGGCCTAAGCAATCATAATAAAAACAAAAAACCTGCAATTCTATAAGGATTACAGGTTTGATATAGGCTTTAATAAAAAGACCTCTATTCTTCTAAACGCTGACGTGTTTCATCAAGCAGAATCTGATGCTCGTTTATTAATTTCTGATTGTGAAATTGGTAATTCAAACTGGATTGCTGGCGTAAATAGGCCATTTTTATAGCTGCAATCGCCGCTTCAGTACCTTTATTTCCGTGAATACCGCCACTTCTGTCTATTGATTGCTGTTCGGTGTTATCGGTAAGCACACAAAAAATGACAGGAATATCCGATAGGACATTCAAATCCTTGATTCCCTGAGTTACGCCTTCACATACAAAATCAAAATGCTGTGTTTCGCCTTTGATGACGCTTCCAATCGTGATGACTACGTCTGGTTTTTGGGTTTCAATCATTTTTTTTGCTCCGTACACCAATTCGAAGCTTCCCGGAACATTCCATCGGATGATGTTTTCCTGTAACGTTCCGCAATCCAAAAGAGCGGTAATTGCTCCAGAAAAAAGTCCTTCCGTTATATGATCGTTCCATTCTGAAACAACAATCCCAAACCGAAAATCTTTCGCGTTTGGGATTGCGTTTTTATCGTAATTTGATAAATTCTTATTTGCAGTTGCCATTTTAATTTTAGATTTATGATTCTAAATTACAAATATAAATCTTAATATAAAACTAAAATTATTGGGCAAGTCCAATCAAGGCGTCAACTCCTTGAGCTTCTTGCGTATTTTCATAGTTGTCTTTAACATCTGTAAAGAACTTCAAAGCTTCTTCTTTATTTCCTAATGCCAATGAAGTTTTACCCGCTTTCAACAAGAAACGTGGTGTTGTAAATTCATTTTTATTAGATTCAGCCGCTTTCTTGTAGAAATCCAAAGCTTCTTTTTGTTGTCCTTTTTGAGAATGAGCATCACCGATTGCCCCGATAGCCAAAGCTTTCAAGATAGCATCATCAGAATTAAATTTTTCTAAATAAGTAATAGCGTTGTCATATTTACCAGTATTCAAATACGCCATACCAGCATAATAGTTTGCTAAATTTCCGGCATTAGTTCCAGAAAATTCATCAGCGATTTTCACAAATCCCCATTTTCCTTCAGAACCGTTTAGTGAAAGCGTATACAATGAATCACTTGAAGTTCCGTTTGCTGCCAAATCGAAATTCTTTTGCGCTACAAACATTTGTTGGGCGGCATCCGCTTCCTTAGGCTCAACAACAAATTTTGTATACAACAAATACCCGATAGCCGCTACAGCTACTGCTCCAACAACACCTAGAATAATTTTTTGGTTTCTAGCTACCCAGTCTTCCGTTCTGGAAGCAGTTTCGTCAAGTGAGTTAAATACTCCGGCAGTTGTACTGTCTTTTTCTTCAACCATTACATCATCCTCGATGTACTCGCCTTCCACTTTTTCTTCCTTTGGTTTAGGTGCTTTGTAACCTCTTTTATTGTAAGTTGCCATCAATTTTTAATTTAGTGAGGTGCAAAAATAAAATTTTTATTCATATTTAAAAGATGTTTTTGTGGTTATTTTTCAATAATTTGCACGCATCAAAAAAACCATTCCCGAACTGGACATTTTTGTATCGGAATTCTCAATAACAGCAGGCGCTTTCAATGTATTTAAAAAAAATATCCCTTTTCAATTATAAAAATTTTTCCGAAGCAAATTTCGATTTCGATGCAAAAATAAACTGCTTCGTTGGAAAAAATGGTGTTGGAAAAACCAATGTCCTGGATGCCATTTATCATTTGTCGTATGGAAAAAGTTACTTTAATCCGCTTGCCGTTCAAAACATCAAACACGGGGAAGAGTTTTTTGTAATTGATGCAGAATTCGAGAAAAATGAGCGTGTAGAACAGATTGTCTGCAGTTTGAAAAAAGGACAGAAAAAAATACTGAAACGCAACAGCAAGCAATATGAGAAATTCTCAGATCATATTGGCTTTATTCCATTGGTAATCATTTCTCCTGCAGATCGGGATTTGATTGTGGAAGGAAGCGAAACCAGAAGGAAGTTTATGGACAGCGTGATTTCGCAACTGGATGCCAATTACCTGCAACAGCTTATCCAATATCAAAAAATCATCAGCCAGCGAAATGCATTGTTGAAGTATTTTGCCCTGAATCATGTTTTTGAAACCGACACCTTAACTATATACAACGAACAGCTTGACGGCCTAGGGCAATCGATCTTTGAAAAAAGAAAAAGCTTTATTGCCGATTTTATTCCGATTTTCAACAAGCACCATCAAACCATTACGGATTCCATGGAAACCGTTCAACTGGTTTATGAAAGCAATTTGCACGAAAAAGATTTGCTTACACTTTTACAAGAAAGCATCAACAAGGACAGGATTTTACATTATACGAGTGTCGGAATTCATAAAGATGATTTGTCTTTTGAGATCGGGCATCATTCTATCAAAAAATTCGGCTCTCAAGGTCAGCAGAAGTCTTTTTTGATTGCCTTGAAATTGGCACAATTTGAATTTGTAAAGAAACAAAGCGGTGAGAATCCAATTCTTCTTTTTGATGATATTTTTGACAAATTGGACGAAAGTCGTGTTGAAAAAATTGTAGAAATGGTAAACAACGATACTTTCGGACAACTATTTATTTCGGATACGCATCCGGAAAGAACGGAAGCCATTATAAAATCGACACACCAGAGTTACAAAATGTTCAATTTGTAATTTTATTAAGACTTCAGAAACAGCAACCAAACTGAATATTACTTAATTTAGCTGTTCTAAAAAATTCAAAATGAAACTGCCCAGAATATTCCTTTCTTTTCTCTGCTTGCTCTTTATTTCCTGCAACGGCCAGCAAAAAGAAATCAAAAAGATTGAGCCGAAAGAGTTCTCCGAAAAGCTGCAATCCGAAAACCAGCCACAGCTTATTGATGTTAGAAGTCCGAAAGAATTCAGCGACCAACATCTTGACAATGCGATAAACATCAATTGGAATGGCGATGATTTCGATCAAAAAGTTTCTGAACTCGACAAGTCAAAACCTATTTATGTATATTGCCTCAGTGGTGGAAGAAGCAGCAGTGCTTCCAAAAAATTAGCAGAGATGGGCTTTAAGGACATTTACGAAATGAAAGGCGGCATTGTAAAATGGAATGCTTCCGGATTTGCCAAAAAAAGCAACGAAACCATCGGAATGAGTCTTGCCGATTATGAAAAATTATTGGTTTCCGATAAAAAAGTCTTGATTAATTTCTATGCCGACTGGTGTGCTCCCTGCGTAAGGATGAAACCTTTCATTACCAAGATGCAAAAGGACTTGAAAGATGTAACCATCATCCGTCTGGATGCCGATGCAAATAAAACACTTCTTACCGAATTAAAAATCGAAGAACTTCCAACCTTACTATTATATGAAAACAAGGAAGTAAAATGGAGGCATTCAGGTTTTCTAAGTGAGGAAGATTTAACTAAAAAATTATAACGATGCTGTCAAACGAATCCTTGCAATTTCTGGAAGATTTAAAAGCCAATAACAACCGTGACTGGTTTTTGGACAATAAAAAACGTTACGAACTTTTTAAGAAAGACTACCATCAATTGGTTTCTGATTTTTTGGATGCTATGAAACCGCTTGACCCTTCTTTGGAATTATTGGAGGTAAAAAATTGTACGTTCCGGATCAATCGTGATATTCGTTTCTCTAAAGACAAATCACCTTACAAAGCGCATCTTGGCATTTGGATGTCGGCTGGTGCAAAAGGCGCAAATCGTTCCGGCTATTACGTCCATATCGAAAAAGGCGGGAGTTTTATAGCAGGAGGATTTTATTCACCCGAAGCGGACGAACTGAAAAAAGTCCGCAAGGAAATTGCTTTTTTTTATGATGATTTGGAAGAAATTGTAAACGATAAAAACTTCAAAAAAGAATTTGGCAGTTTGGACCGAACCGAATCCAACAGCCTGAAGAATGCACCGAAAGATTATGAAAAAGACCATCCTGCAATTGAATTCTTAAAGTTGAAAAGCTATACAGCCTCGCAAAAATTCGACATCAAGGAAGTTACACAGAAAGACTTTGTAGCCAAAATGTCTAAAAAGCTGATTGCTTTAAAACCGCTGAACGATTTTATCAACCGAGCACTGACTTCTGAATAACATTGGCCACTGATGCACAGATTTTAAGCCTATCATTTATATAAATCTTCATAGAATTAAACTGCAAAATTTAAAATCAGTGCATCTGTGGCTGTACTTTTATTCAATTTCACTTACTTTTGAAGCGTTAATTATTGACCTTACAACTTATGGAAATCATCGAGAATTTCTCACTTAAAAAATACAATACTTTCGGAATTGAAGCCAAGGCAAAAGAGTTCACAGCCGTTCATTCGGTTGAGGAATTGAAAACTGTTTTAGCTGAAAATCCATCAAAAAAGAAATTCATTCTTGGAGGAGGAAGCAATATGCTGCTTACGCAAGACATTGATGCATTGGTAATCCATATCGATTTGAAAGGAAAGAAAATAATCCGTGAAGACGATGATTTTGTCTGGGTAGAAAGCCAGGCAGGTGAAAACTGGCACGAATTCGTACTTTGGACCATCAATCAAGATTTCGGCGGACTAGAAAACATGTCGCTTATTCCTGGGAATGTAGGTACAACGCCCGTGCAGAATATCGGTGCTTACGGAACTGAAATCAAGGACACTTTTGTTTCTTGTGATGCCGTCAGGATTGACAATCAAGAAACAAGAACTTTCTTGAAAAGCGAATGCCATTTCGGCTACCGTGAAAGTATTTTCAAAAATGAAGCAAAAGACCAATACATTATTACTTCTGTGGTTTTCAAGCTCACAAAACACAACCATAAGATCAACACTTCTTATGGAGATATTATGGCCGAATTGGCTAAACATAGCATTTCAGCACCAACTTTAAAGGACGTGAGCAACGCTGTAATTGCCATCCGCCAAAGCAAACTCCCGGACCCGAAGGAACTTGGAAACAGCGGAAGCTTCTTTAAAAACCCGATCATTTCTAGAACCGATTTCGAGAAAGTACAACAGAAATTTCCAGAAATCCGGTTTTTTGAAGTTTCCGATACCGAAGTAAAAGTTCCAGCGGGATGGCTTATCGAACAGGCCGGTTTCAAAGGAAAACGCTTTGGCGATGCTGGAATCCATAAAAACCAGGCTCTGGTTTTGGTAAATTATGGAAATGCGACCGGACAGGAAATTTTAAATGTTTCGAAAGATATCCAGGAAACAATTTTCAATACTTTCGGTATTCATATTGAAGCCGAAGTGAATGTGATATAGTTTTAGAGTTTAGAGTGCAGATTAAGAATACAATCTACACTCTAAAATCGTAAATCTAAATTCTAAAATCAAATGTATATCCCAGAAGAATACAAAAACAACAATCTCGAAGAAGTAAAAGCTTTTCTCCAGAAGAACAGTTTTGGAATCCTAATCAACCAGAGTGAAGGAAAACTTTGTGCGACGCATATTCCGCTTGAGCTTGAAAAAAGCGAAAATGGAAAAGACGTACTCTTCGGACATATTTCCATTGAAAATCCGCAATGGAAAGGTTTTGCATCTTCTGACAAGGTTTTGTGTGTGTTTTCCGGACCACACATTTACATCTCTTCCTCTTGGTATGATTTTGAGGGTGTTCCCACTTGGAATTACATTGCCGTCCACGTTTACGGAACAATAAAAATTATTGAAGGTGAAGCGCTTTTATCTTCTTTGAAAAAATTAGTCGACAAATACGAAGCCAATTCTGAAAATCCAGTAAAGGTTGAAAACCTTTCCAAGAAAACAATGATGATGGCAAGAGGCATTGTGGCTTTCGAAATTGAAATCGAAGAAATTCAAGCCCAGCATAAATTATCCCAAAACCGCGACCAGAAAAACTACGACAATGTCATTGCTGCACTCGAAAAAACAGGAAACAGCAGTGCCAAATCAATAGCAGAAGAAATGAAAAAATGTCCCCGATAAAGTTCTCAAATTTCTAATGCCAAATATTCGCCATTAAGAATTGATTTGCTTACTTTTGCACACATTTTTTAAAGACCATAAATTGCTATGCTTCTACCATTACTTTTTTATATTTTTATTGGTATTGTAATCCTTCAGTTTTGCTACTATGTACTTGTTTTTGGGAAATTTGCATTCGCAACACCTAAAAAGAACAATCCAAAACGCATTCCCGTTTCGGTAATCGTATGCGCAAAAAACGAAGCTGAAAACGTAGCAAAATTCATCCCCATTCTTGCCGCACAAAATTATCCTGATTTCGAAATCATCCTTATCGACGATGCTTCAAGCGATACCACACTCGATATTTTTGAAGAATTCGAAAAACAATATTCCAACATCCGATTGGTAAAAGTTGCCAATAATGAAGCTTTCTGGGGCAATAAGAAATTCGCCTTAACACTAGGAATAAAAGCTGCATCAAAGGAATATTTGCTCTTTACTGATGCCGATTGCTATCCAACTTCTGAAAATTGGATTGCAGAAATGAGCTCCAATTTCACCCTTCAAAAAACCATTATTCTAGGATATGGAGCCTATGAAAGAATTCCGAAATCATTCCTCAACAAAATCATCCGTTTCGAAACTTTGATGACTGCCGTTCAATATTTTTCTTGGGCAAAAATAGGCCAGCCCTACATGGGAGTTGGCCGAAATATGGCCTACAAAAAAGAGGAATTTTTTAACGTAAACGGTTTTATCGACCATATGAAGATTCGTTCCGGTGACGATGATTTGTTTATTAATCAAGCAGCCACAAGGAAAAACACAACCATCTGTTTCAATCCCGAAAGCTTCACCTATTCCAAACCAAAAACGTCGTTCAAGGATTGGTTTACACAAAAAAGAAGACACGTTTCTACTGCCGATTTTTACAAGCCTTTCGACAAGGTCCAGCTTGGCGTATTTTATGTATCGCAATTGCTATTTATCCTATTGCCAATAGTCCTTCTGGCTTTTCTCCACCAATGGATCATCGTGCTTTCCATCATCGGTTTCCGCTATCTTTTTGCTTGGATCGTGCTTGGTTTTTCAGCAGGAAAACTCAAGGAAAAAGATACCATCTATTGGTTCCCAGCTATCGAAATTATCCTTATATTCACACAGTTAAACGTCTTCATCACCAATATTTTTTCAAAACCAGTCCATTGGAAATAAAAAAGAAAATAGAAAAAGCGAAAAACGGCGACCAAGTTGCCTTCACTTCCCTATTGGATTTTTATTGGAATGAAGTCTATGGCTTCATGCTCAAACGTACCGAAAACGAAACCGATGCCGAAGACATCACCATCGAAACCTTTGCAAAGGCATTCGATAAGATTGCGACTTACAACCCCGATTTTCAATTCAACACCTGGCTGATTGCCATAGCCAAGAATGTCCATATCGACCTCTTGCGCAAGAAAAAATCATCACTTTTCATTGAGATTACCGACGAAGAAGACCATCAGGCCTACAATGTCGCCGACACTACCCCTTCCGCCGAAGATGAACTCATCACCGAGCAGAACCTTTCACAGCTCCTGCAATACATCAAGGAGCTGAAACCACATTATCAGGAAGTGATCCAGTTGCGTTATTTCCAAGAATTAAGCTATCAGGAAATCGCCGACAAGATTGAAGAACCATTGAATAATGTAAAAATCAAGATACTTCGTGCTAAAAAACTTCTGGCCGAAATCATCCAAAACAAACGCTGATTTTATTTAAGGAGCGAAACGCTCGGGCAAAGAATAAAACCATATTCCTGCTGCTGGAACTCGCTTTCGCAAGCGAAGAGCTCAAACAATTCCAGCATCAGGGCTAATTAGCCAATCATAACCCCTTCGATAGTCCCAAATTTATTCTATTGCTCCTTACTTCAACACCTTAATGTTATCTAAAAAACATTTCTAAAATTATCAACAATTTCATAATAATTTTCTTAATCCTTACGTTTAAGATAAAAAATACACTTCGCCTATGCATCATTAATACTTAACTTTAACAAATCATAACTATGTCTAATGTAAGTATTTTCGAAACCCGATGGATTGAACTTGTCTTTGAAGGCAAAAACAAAGAGTATGGCGCCTACCAACTGCGTCAGGAGAATCCAAGAACAACGGTAAAAGCATTGCTAATTGCAACAACATTGCTTGTTTTGCTCTTTGCAAGCATCAAGATCTCTAGCCTTTTTGCAAAGGAACAAATTACTGATAAAAACGGAATCTTGGCCACGCCATTAGAATTTACTGATATCGTAGTTGACCCTTTCAAAAAAGAACCTAAAAAAACAGATGCCTTGCCACCTGCCAAAAAAGAAGAACCTAAAAAAGAACTCAACAAAGAAAATCTTGTAGATCCAACAGTTGTTGAAAAAGACAAAGCCAAAACAGATATCGCTACCAACAAAGAAGCAGAAACCAATCCCACCCAAGGATCTCCTGAGGGAATTGCAACAGGGAATGAAGGAACAGGAACAGAAGGAGGTATTGAAGGTGGAAAAGGAAAAGAAAGTGGTGGTGGTGATGGAATTGAAGAACCAAAAGGCCCTTACATTGAAGCAACATTGGACGTAAAGCCTTCTTTTCCTGGTGGAATTGATAACTTCTATAAATATGTTGCAAAGAATTTCAAAACACCGGAAATGGATAATGAAAAGGCAATTAAAGTTTACGTTTCCTTCGTTATCGAAAAAGACGGAACCATGACCGACATTCGAGTTCCGAGAAACCCAGGATACGGATTGGACAAAGAAGCCATTAGAGTCTTGAAATCATTAAATATAAAATGGTCTCCGGGAATGATAAAAGGAAAACCTGTAAGAACTTCTTACAATCTGCCTATAAATGTCCAGGTTCGATAACCACAAAACACCTAAAGCAAAAAACCGCAAAAGAATTATCTTTTGCGGTTTTGTATTTTAAACACTAACATTTGTTATGACTTCTGTTCCTTATTAAAGTAAACCAGATAATAATACATCTGCTTCTCCTCGTCCCAACCTTTTTCTACAAATTTCTCAGCACTTTCAGGATTGATGAAATCAAGCTTTATTTGAATATTGGTATCCAGATTAATCACGTTTTTCATCTTTCTTCTCGCATCCGAAACTGCAGCATTGGCAATTGGGAAATTCGTAATATCTTCAATGCTGTATTTCTCTCCTTTATCTACCTTATAATTTTTGAATTCCGGAATCAAATCGGGATTGTCCAGAACTTCATTCAAGAAATTGGTTTCTTCAAACTCATCGTTCTTTGCAAAATAATTCACCGAACGGTTCATAAACATCACTTCTTCTTTCTTGTCTTCTGCAGGAAGCACCACATCTTTTGCAAAATCCTGAACAAACTTCAAGTATTTCTTGGTCATGAAGTTTTCGTCTTGGAAAGCATCAACCGAAAGGAAATGCTCCAACCAATATCTCGCATCATAACGGTTACTGTCCACCGTTAAGATCTTATAACCTTCCTCTTTCTTGTGATTGAAAATCAAGCAACCCTTATCCAACTTATTCAAGTTGATTCCTTGCTGCAGGATCATTTCCAAATGGGTATCTTTTTCTTCAAACTGCAAGAAATCGGCCTGCAATTCGCTTTTAAAGATTCCAATCGCATCCACAACATTGTTATCGATACTCACATTCGTCAAATAAGCCACATACACCTCACCATTCTTGATATGAGGATGATTGGATTGCTCAAACAAATGCTTCGTAATCTTCTTCGAAACCTCATGCACACTCGATGGATCCGTAAAAATATCCGAAGCCAATTTAAACATATCATTGTAATCCAAATCAACCTCATGGGCAAACTGGAAATAGTTTTCTTCTTTTTCCCTGAACGGCTTAAAAAAGTATTCCTTAATCAACGGCACAATCTCATCTCCCAAAGAAAACGGTTGTTCCGATAAAAAAATAGCCTCATTACGGCTCTTGTTTCCCACTCTGTGGATGGAAAGCGACTCAATATGAGTGTTGAATAAATTGATCATTTTTTTGGTTGTATTAGATAAAAGAACCAAGAAGAAAGATATGAAAACCTTAACCTCTTGGTCCTTTAGTATTATTTATGCAAGTCTTTTCTCTTGCTTCTTTTTTCTATTTCTGACTAATTCCAGTTTTCCTCGAAACCATAATCCTCGAAGTTATCGCCACCATCAAGATTATCCAGGTCATCCTCATCAAAATCATCTTCATAGTCGCCATAAATATCATCGTTCATGTCGGCTTCAAAGCTCTTTTCCATTGCTTCATCCGGCATTTCACCGTGCGAAAACAACAAGTTTGGATAAATCAGGCCAATTTCCTGATCCTCAATCGCCGCCAATTCTACCAAAAATGTCCACATATTGATAAAATCATACACATAAATAATCTTCGTATTCTCGGCATCCAAAATATCCGAAAGCGGATAATCGCTCATAATCCTTTGCTCGCCAGGAACATCTCCCGTGTCAAAAAGCGAAATCTCATCCTCCTGGTTCCACGTTTCATCACACGTATAAAACGATGCCACTTCCATCCCGTCAAACCCAAAAGCGTTAAAAATTGCATTGTGCAAATCCTCTAAAGTATCGTCTTCAAGTATTGCAATATCCCTAAAAACATCCTCCTCGGCATCAAGAATAACTCTGAATTTATAAACCATAATCTGTAAATAATATTGAGACGCCAAAGGTAAAATTTATATTCTGTTTTCCTCTAAAAAGTAATCAACAAAATTTGCGTATGGATTTTTTGGAGCACCACATTTGGCTTCTTTTTTATCCATGTTCCCGCTACTGGAACTCGCTTTAAACCTGTTGGTCACAGGTTTAAGAGCTCAGACAATTCCAGTATCGGGGCTAGATTAAAAACTTTAGGCATTCTTTAAACTTGTGGGACTCACTTTGCGTCAAACAAAGACCTAACAGTCCCGAAGCTTCGGGATGAAAACCTGTTAGGTCTCTAAAATCAAAAGCTAAAAACACAATCCACATCAACCTAAAACCCAGAACCTACAACCTTAAACACACCTCTTTCAACTTACAACTATTTTTCGTAAATTTGCACTCCAAATAAAGGAAAGAAAAAGATGTTAGATAGATTGCAAATAGTAAAACAGCGTTTCGACGAGATTTCAGACTTGATTATCCAGCCTGATGTAATCGCCGACCAAAAGCGTTATGTTCAGCTAAATAAGGAATATAAGGACTTGAAAGCATTGGCTGAAAAGCGCGATGAATACGTGACCATTATGGGAAATATCGACGAAGCAAACGAAATTATTGCCGACGGTAGCGACCCAGAAATGACCGAAATGGCCAAAATGCAATTGGAAGAAGCCAAAGAGCGTTTGCCAGAATTGGAAGAAGAAATCAAATTCATGCTGATTCCTAAAGATGCTGAAGACGCCAAGAACGTAATGGTCGAAGTACGTGCCGGAACCGGTGGCGACGAAGCCAGCATTTTTGCCGGCGATTTGTTCCGTATGTACACAAAATATTGCGAAAGCAAGGGTTGGAAAACTTCTGTTGTCGATATGAACGAAGGAACCTCAGGTGGTTTCAAGGAGATTATTTTTGAAGTTACAGGAGAGGACGTTTACGGAACTTTGAAATTTGAAGCGGGAGTTCACCGTGTGCAACGTGTGCCACAAACAGAAACACAAGGTCGTGTTCATACCTCAGCAGCAACCGTAATGGTTTTGCCAGAAGCGGAAGAATTTGATGTTCAGATTGACATGAACGATGTTCGTGTGGACTTTTTCTGTTCTTCAGGACCTGGAGGACAATCGGTAAATACTACGAAATCTGCTGTACGTTTGAC
Organism: Flavobacterium sp. PLA-1-15; assembly: GCF_049060005.1. Taxonomy (NCBI): domain Bacteria; kingdom Pseudomonadati; phylum Bacteroidota; class Flavobacteriia; order Flavobacteriales; family Flavobacteriaceae; genus Flavobacterium; species Flavobacterium sp. PLA-1-15. The sequence goes on from NZ_JBMGQS010000006.1 coordinate 84,959, forward strand.
ACACATTCCTACAGGATTGGTGGCGCAATGTCAGGACCAGAAATCACAGCATAAAAATAAGGATAAGGCTTTGGGCGTTTTACGTTCCCGTTTGTACGAACAAGAATTGGCTAAGAAACAAGCCGAAGATGCTTCGAAACGTACTTCTCAGGTAAGTTCTGGAGACCGTTCTGCAAAAATCCGCACCTATAATTATTCTCAAGGCCGTGTAACCGACCACAGAATCGGAATGGATATTTTCGATATGGATGGCGTGATGAACGGTAAGATCCAAAAATTGATTGACGAGTTGCAACTCGTGAACAATATGGAAAAACTGAAAGAAGCCAGCGAAGTTTTCTAATTAGAAGATAGAGAAAAGAAGAAAGATACAAGATGCCAGACAAAATAGTTTGGCATTTTTTTTAACACCTTGCGAACTTTGCGAAAATCTTTGCGAACTTTGCGGTTAAACTAACTACAATGACTACACAACAACTAATACAACAAATCCAACTAAAAAAATCTTTTCTAAGCGTCGGTCTCGATGTTGATTTGACAAAGATTCCAAAACATCTTCTCGAAACTGAAGACCCAATTTTTGAATTCAACAAGGCCATCATTGATGCCACACATGATTTGTGTGTTTCCTACAAACCAAATACGGCTTTTTACGAAGCTTACGGTCTAAAAGGATGGCAGGCACTTCAAAAAACCGTCAATTACATCAACGAAAATTATCCGGAAATGTTTACGATTGCCGATGCAAAACGTGGTGATATAGGGAATACTTCTTCCATGTATGCCAAGGCTTTTTTTGAAGACATGCATTTTGATTCGGTTACTGTTGCTCCCTATATGGGAAAGGATTCTGTTGAACCTTTTCTAGCTTTCAAGAACAAGCACACGATTTTACTGGCTCTGACATCCAACGAAGGTGCATTTGATTTCCAGACACAAAAAATCGACGGAAAGGAAGTATACAAGCAAGTTTTGGAAACTTCTAAAATGTGGAAAAACAGCGAAAACCTGATGTATGTTGTGGGTGCCACCAAGGCAGAATACCTGACGGATATCCGAAAAATTGTTCCTGATAGTTTTCTCTTAATTCCAGGTGTTGGCGCTCAAGGCGGAAGTCTTTCAGATGTTTGCAAATATGGAATGAATAGCAATGTCGGTTTGCTTATTGCTTCTTCAAGATCTATTATTTATGCTTCAAATCAAAAGGATTTTGCTGAAAAAGCAAGAGAAGAAGCGTTGAAAATGCAACAGGAAATGGCTTCAATTTTAGCCAAACAATAACTATTTTTCGCCACGAATACACAAATTTTCACAAATCAATTCGTGGAAATTTGTGTATTCGTGGCGAATATTTATCTCAAAAAAGCTTTCAAATCTTCGTAGCTTTTGATTTTTATACTTTTCTTTTCTTTCCCCATCATACTTTCGATCTGCACTGGAATAGGAAGTTTGACATTTAGAGTTTCTTCTACAATTTCCAAAAACTTTACCGAATGTGCGGTTTCTAGAAAAACACCGATACTTTCCGTATTGTTTTGCAATTGTTTCTTTAATCCCAAATAACCAACAGCTCCGTGAGGTTCCGCTATATATCCGCTGATTTCATAAATATGTTTCAAGGCATCGGTTGTTTCTGCATCTGAAAAACTGAAAGACGAAAAATCCTTTTCAAAAGCTTTCAAATCGTTTCCATACATTTCCTGAATACGAACAAAATTACTAGGATTTCCAACATCCATAGCATTAGAAATTGTGGCTTTCGAAGGTTTTGGCTCATAAGTTCCATTCTCCAAAAACCTTGGAACCGTATCGTTTGCATTGGTTGAGGCAACAAAATGTTCAATGGGCAAGCCTAATTTTTTAGCCAAGATTCCAGCACATATATTCCCGAAATTCCCACTCGGACAAGAAACCACAAGCGATTTTCCAGATTTCTTCAGTTGTTTATAAGCAAAGAAAAAATAAAACATCTGTGGCAACCACCTTGCAATATTGATGGAATTGGCAGAAGTCAGATTCTTGTGATGTAGACTTTCATCCAGAAAAGCTTTCTTTACCATATCCTGGCAATCATCAAAAACACCATCCACTTCGAGTGCTGTAATATTCTGCCCCAAAGTCGTCAGTTGCTTTTCCTGAATGTCGCTCACTTTTCCTGATGGGAATAAAATAACCACCTCAACGCCTTGTACTCCCAAAAAACCACTTGCAACCGCTCCTCCAGTGTCCCCAGAAGTGGCCACTAGAACAGTATTCTTGCTATTACTTTTATCCTTATTAAAATAAGCCAGACATCGCGCCATAAATCGTGCTCCAACATCCTTGAAAGCCATCGTTGGTCCGTGAAAAAGCTCAAGTGAATAAACATCCTTCTCTACTTCTACCAAAGGAAAATAAAAACACAAGGTCTCCGCTATGATTTGTTTTAAAGTAGTTTCTGGAATTTCATCGCCAACAAATTGTCTGATGACTTCAAATGCAATTGTTTCGTTGGATAGATTTTCAATGGTATCATAAAAATCTCCTTCAATTGGCGTTATATTTTCTGGAAAGTACAATCCCTTATCCTGAGCCAATCCTTGAATGACAGCTTCTTGAAAAGATACTTTTATTGCTTTATTGTTTAAACCGTAATATTTCATCTATGTTCTTGCTATTAAAATGGTGTGTATTTCGTTTGTTCCGTCCTTTCTGGTGTAATCCTTATGACTGATATTCATGATTTCAAAACCGTTTTCCGACAGTTCCGTTTTTATATTTTCTAAATCATGGTAATAAAAATAAACCTTATCGCCACTACTCCCCGATTGATATCCTGATTGTTCATAATCACCTTCCATAAAACTTAAATACAGAATCCCCTTTTCCGAAAGCAGATTTTTGGTGTCCATTATCAATTTGGAACAATCTGATTTTGATAAATACGGAATACAAAACCCACAGATTATACCCTCGAATTCAGTTTTGAATTCCTCAATATTCCGACTGTCCATTACTCGAAAAATAGCTTTTGGATTGTTTTTCTTTGCCAATTCAACCATATTAGGAGCTATATCAATTCCTACCAAATCAAAATCGGGTCGCTTGGAAAGCATATATTTCGTGATATTTCCTGGTCCACAACCAATTTCTAAGATTTTAGGTTTGGCTTTTTCGATTGCTTCACAAAATACATCATAGGTATCGTTGTATAAATCCAAATCCATAAAATGCTCTTCATACAAGGAGGCAACTTTGTTCCAACTTTCAAATGTTGTTTTGTATTTATCCATAATTAAATGATTTTTATCCCTTCGTCATTAATTTTAGAAACGTGAATTTCATACGGCAAATTGATTCCGTCATACACTTCACTCATCACTTTGGCTACTTTTTCGGCGGTTGCCTTTCCTTTACTTAAAGCAAAAATGGATGGTCCCGAACCTGAAATACCAACTCCCAAAGCTCCATTTTCAAGGGCTGTCTTCTTTACCAAATCAAATGCAGGAATCAAGATACTTCGCAAAGGTTCTACAATTTCATCGTGTAATGAACGTCCAATCAATTCGTAATCGTTGGTGTATAAACCTGCAATCAGACCACCCACATTTCCCCATTGTACGATGGCACTTTTGAGTGAAATATTCTGTTTTAAAATCGAACGGGCATCAGAAGTCCTCAACTCAATCTGAGGATGGATTACCGTTGCAAACATCTCATCTGGACTCTTAATCTTGATGATGTCCAAAGGTTCATAACTCCTCACCAATGTAAATCCGCCCAATAAGGCTGGAGCGACATTATCGGCATGGGCACTTCCGCTTGCAAGTTTTTCGCCTTCCATTGCAAATTTCACCAATTCTTTACGTGTAAAAGGTCTTCCCAACAATTCATTGATTCCGAAAACAGCTCCTGCCGAACTTGCAGCACTGCTTCCAATACCGCTACCCGCTTTGATGTTTTTATAGATTTCAATCTCAAATCCAAACTCGGTTTCAATATTTTCAAGCATCGCCAAAGCAGCAACACCTGCCACATTTTTTTCAGTTTCCAATGGCAAATCGGCACCAAAAATTTTGGTAATTCGGATGCCTTTTTGATTGGTTTTTCGGATAATCATTTCATCGCCGACATTCTCCAAACACAATCCGAGGATGTCAAATCCACAAGATAGGTTGGCAATTGTTCCTGGAGCGAATAGTTTTATTTCGTTCATTTTTTTTAAGTTGCTAAGATTCTGAACAACTGAGTATCTGAGTTTTTCTTAGCAACTAAGAACCTCAGCAACTCAGCTACATTTCTAAACATTTCCAATCCTGATTACATCTGCAAAAATTCCAGAAGCCGTCACGGCCGCTCCCGCACCAGCACCTTTAATAATCAACGGCTGATCGACATATCGGTCGGTATAAAACTCCACGATGTTGTCTTTTCCTTCCAAATTATAAAACGGACTATCCTTCGGGATAAACTGCAAACCAACACTTGCTCTTCCATTATCGAAAGAAGCTACAAATTTTATGCGGCTATCTTTTGCTTTTGCTTCGGCTAAAATACCTTCAAAATGACTCGAATGTTTTTTCAGTGATGCGAAAAAATCTTCATTATTGGTGGTGTCCATACATTCCTTTGGCAGGAAACAATTGTTTTCAATTTCTTCAATATCCATCTCATAACCACTTTCCCTTATCAGAATTAAAATCTTTCGGGCCACATCAACGCCACTCAAATCGATTTTCGGGTCGGGTTCGGTAAAGCCTTGAACACCTGCTTCCTTTACAACCTCTTCAAAAGAGGTGTTTTCATTAAAGTTATTGAAGATAAAGTTAAGGCTTCCTGAGAGAACTGCATTGATTTTATTAATTTTATCACCCGAAGCAATCAGGTGTTTCAAAGTATCAATAATGGGCAAACCTGCACCAACATTCGTTTCAAATAAAAAGGGAGCATTGTATTTACGGGATAATTGCTTTAGATTTTGATAATTGGAATATACCGATGAACACGCAATTTTATTGCACGTCACAACCGCAATATTCTGCTCCAAATATTGGTCATACGTGTGCGCCACAACCTCATTTGCGGTAATATCCACAAAAATACTGTTGCGGTAATTCAGCTCTTTTACTTTTGAAATAAAGTTTTCTTTATTGGCCACTTCTCCATTATCCAAAGCAGATTGCCATTCTCTCAACGCAATGCCATCTTCATCAAAATGCATTTTTCTGGAGTTGGAAAGTGCAATCACACGGACATTGATCTTCAAATTATCCTTCAAGAATTTCTTTTGCTGATGGATTTGGTCGATGAACTTTTCACCCACGTTTCCAACACCCATTACAAACAGATTCAGCTGCTTCGTATTATCTTCAAAAAAACGTTCATGTAGTGTATTCAATGCTTTTTTTACATCGCGTTCGTTAACAACCACAGAAATATTTCGCTCGGAAGCTCCCTGTGCAATGGCTCTAATATTGACGTTGTTTTTTCCTAAAGTACTGAACATTTTCCCACTCAAGCCTTGATGGTTCTTCATATTTTCCCCTACCAAAGCCACAATGCAAAGGTTTTTCTCTGCCGTGCAAGGATCAATTTTATGCTGACTGATTTCTAATTCGAAAGCTTTATCAATCACCAATTGGGCATTTTCGGCATCATTATTTTGGATTCCGATGCAAATCGAATGTTCTGAAGAGGCCTGAGTAATAAAAATAACATTGATGCTTTCATTGGACAAAGCTTCGAACAATCGCTTAGAAAAACCAGCAACACCAATAATCCCTGAACCTTCAACAGTCAGCAAGGCAATTTTATCGATATGCGAAATTCCTTTTACAGGATTCGTTTGGTAGTTGATTTCGTTTGAAATGTAAGTTCCTTCTTCCTCTGGTTCAAACGTATTCTTAATCAGAATTGGAATATTCCTGTTCAAAACCGGCTGAATCGTCGGTGGATACAGTACTTTTGCCCCAAAATGCGACAGCTCCATCGCTTCCTGATAGGAAATCTTTTCAATTGGTTGCGCCTGCTTCACAATTTTCGGATTGGCAGTAAACATACCGTTTACATCCGTCCAAATTTCAAGATGTGAAGCGTTTAATCCAGCCGCAATAATCGCCGCCGTATAATCAGAACCTCCTCGGCCAAGTGTAGTGTTGTTTCCATCGGTTGTAGAAGCTATAAAGCCTGGCAGAATCGTTACTTGGGCAGGATTTGAATGGAAATAATCGGCAATCAATTGATTCGTTATTTCAAAATTAACAATGGCTTTCCCGAAATGATTGTTGGTTTTTATCAGTTCACGGCTGTCCTTGTAAACACTGTTTGGCAACTGTTGTTTCAAAGCTTCGGCAATGATGTAGGACGAACACAATTCTCCAAAACTTAAAATAGCATCCGAAGTCCTGCTTGATAATTCTCCCAACAGGAAACAACCGTCGAGCAAGGTTTCCAGATGATTGATGATCCTTTTTATATGGCTCAACAAAGCGCTTTGCTCACTAACGGGAATAAGTTCCTTGATGGCTTCCAGATGCTTCTTCTCAATTGTTGACACTATTAATTTGTAGTCGTTGTCTTTTGAAGCCGCCTTTGCCGAAGTTTCTAAAAGCAAATCGGTCACGCCGCTAAAGGCCGAAACCACCACGGACAGTTGCGAATCCTGCGACTTATTTTTTATGATGTCTACTACAAGCTTGATGTTCTGGGCATTCGCTACGGAAGTTCCTCCGAATTTTAATGTTCTCATTGTTTTTGTTTTTGGTATGAAAATCAAATGATTATAAAAAATTTGCTCTTCTTTCGAAAAAGAATACAGGCAATAGGATGATATGTGAAAAATATACCCCTAAGGGGTAGTTGTAGTAGAGGTAGTAGTGCCAACGGAAAGTACAACCGCAGTTTGGGTTGTGATCGAAGAGTGATATTTAACTTTATTGTTTGACATCTTGTTTTTCAAATGTACATTTTTAAAACAATAATAAAAGCTTACGTGAAATTATTATCAAAAATTCAAATACGCTTTCTATTTATATCAATATCAAAAATGTGCTGTCCCTTTTTTATTCAAAAAATAAAGAATCTATTGTAAAAGGAAGATTTCTTTTTATTCCGATTCACAGCAAAATGGACAATTATTCGCTACTAACAATGTGCTTTTTGTAAAATACAACCAAGATTGCTTAAACATAAGGAATCCATCGTGTTTCCGAAAACGTTATCGCATAGGTTAATATTATCGAAATATTATCAACAAATGTTGCTTTTTAAGTACGGTTTGCGGAATTTTGAAACCTCAATAAATACACCGAAATGGATACTACACATTATATCAGTTCAAACGTGCTTACGCTCGAAGAAATCCAGCAAATCATTTTTGAACAAAAAACACTTGAATTATCAGAAGAAGCCAAAGTCAACATACAAAAATGCCGTGATTATCTCGATAATAAAATGAAGCTTCACGGCGATCCCATCTACGGAATCAACACCGGTTTCGGTTCGTTATACAACATCAAAATTTCAAATGAAAACCTATCTCAACTGCAAGAAAACCTAGTGAAATCACACTCTTGCGGGACTGGCGATGAAGTGCCTCACGAGATTGTAAAACTGATGCTCTTGCTTAAAATCCAATCGTTGAGCTATGGAAATTCAGGGGTGCAACTGATTACCGTTGAGCGTTTGATTGATTTCTATAACAACGATATTCTTCCGGTTATTTATACCCAAGGTTCTCTTGGCGCTTCGGGCGATTTAGCGCCATTGGCACATCTTTCATTACCTCTTTTGGGCGAAGGCGAAGTCTATTTCAAAGGAAAAAAAGTACACTCAAAAGAGGTTTTGGATCATTTTGGATGGAAAGCAATTGTGTTGCAATCCAAAGAAGGTCTGGCTTTGCTGAATGGAACCCAATTTATGAGTGCCTATGGGGTATATGTTTTGATAAAAGCCGCCAAGTATTCGTATTTGGCCGATTTGATCGGAACGATTTCCTTGGAAGGTTTCGACGGAAGAAAAGAACCTTTCAACGAGCTGATTCATTTTATCCGACCGCATAAAGGACAGATTGTAACGGCAAATCGCGTGAATGAATTCCTCGAAGGAAGCCAGATTATTGCGCAAGCAAAACAACACGTTCAGGATCCATATTCTTTCAGATGTATTCCACAAGTACACGGTGCTTCGAAGGATGCGATTGATTATGTGAAGAAAGTTTTCAAGACCGAAGTAAACTCCGTTACCGATAATCCGAATGTGTTTATCGAAAGCGATCAGATTATTTCGGGTGGTAACTTCCACGGTCAGCCTTTGGCATTGGCCTTAGACTTTTTGGCGATTGCCTTGTCAGAATTGGGAAGCATTTCCGAAAGAAGAACCTATCAATTGATTTCTGGATTGAGAGGCCTGCCAGCCTTTTTAGTCGATAATCCGGGATTGAATTCTGGTTTTATGATTCCGCAATATACCGCCGCCAGTATCGCAAGCCAGAACAAACAGTTGTCAACCCCAGCAAGTGTTGACAGTATTGTATCGTCAAACGGACAGGAAGACCACGTGAGTATGGGGGCAAATGCCGCTACGAAAGCGTTGAAGGTTATGGAAAACTTGGAGCGCATCTTGGCAATAGAGTTGATGAATGCTTCTCAGGCAATAGAATTCAGACGTCCGTTGCAATCAAGCGAATTTATTGAGATGTTCCTAAAATCCTATAGAGAGGAAGTGCCGTTTGTATCCGAAGATAGAATTTTGCATTATGACATTCAGAAATCTGTTGCGTTCTTGAACAGCTTTCAAATAGAGGAAGATCTTTTTAATTAGACATTCTTGGACTACTTAGATTGTTAGACATATAGACTTATTAAATATAATCCCGAACTTGGTGTTCGGGATTATTTTTTGAATATTATTTCTCTTTCGCTTTTAATCCGAAAGGAATTTTCAAATCTCCTGTATCATACATATTTATATAGATATCCAAAGTGTCCTTACTTCCTATTTCAACAATTCTATAACGATCGAGCATACCTCCACCATTAACAAAACCATTAGGTGTCTTGAATGGACAACAACTTCCTACTCTGTGGTAGGTCATTTTTTTATCATTTGGTCCATATAATGCATTCAAGAACCTTCTTTCATTCAGTGGACCTTCTTTTTTATGAACCCCTCCTACTTTAATTGGATTTGATTGATCGAAACCATAAGTTTTATCGTCTGATTGTTCGGTCAGGAGATAGGTATTTTCATTAATAAGCTCCACCTCTTTGGTTCTTGTATCTCCAGCGCCTTTGTCATCACTATTGAAGTTTTTAGTGTTGGTAGATGAACAGCCTACTGCTATGGCTACTCCTAAGATTAATAATTTTTTCATGTTTTATTGTATTGGTTCTATCAAATATAACTAAAAAACAGTATCATTTTTTCTTATGCTAAAATCATAACATTCCATTTCACAGCGATTCGTTTTAGAATCATAATCCTTACTTTTGGATATTAATCTGTAAATAATGAAAATCATCATATCCCCTGCAAAATCGCTTGATTTTGAGACTGAAATGCCAACCGACCGCTTTACCAAAAGTGCTTTTATGAAGGAAAGCAAACTCGTAAACAGCATCATCAAGAAGAAATCGCCGAAGGAATTGTCTGAATTGATGGATATTTCGGATAACTTGGCGGAACTGAACTGGAAACGCAACAAACAATTCAAGACTCCTTTCACTACCACAAATGCACGGCCTGCAATCTATGCCTTCAATGGTGATGTGTATGTAGGTTTGGACGCTTATACCATTCCGACAGACAAAATTGATATGCTTCAGGAGCGTCTGCGGATCCTTTCGGGTCTATACGGTTTATTGAAACCGCTTGACTTGGTGCAACCCTACCGTTTGGAAATGGGGACACAACTGCCTATTGAAGACAGCAAAAATCTTTATGAATTTTGGAAGGAAAAACTAACGAAATCCTTGAACAAGGAGTTGAAGAAGGGCGAATTGTTCATCAACCTGGCGAGCAAGGAATATTCGGGTGCGATTGATTTTAAGGCTTTGAAAGTTCCTGTAATCACCCCAGAATTCAAAGATTATAAAGATGGAAAATTAAAAATCATCAGCTTTTTTGCAAAGAAGGCACGCGGGATGATGGTGCGCTACATCATTGATACGGATGCTCAAACAATCGATGACCTGAAGGGATTTGATTATGACGGTTATCGTTTTGATGAAAACCTTTCGAAAGGGAATGATTTGGTTTTTACGCGCTAATATTTTTTAAACTGTATATAAAAACACTGGTTTTGCCGGTGTTTTTTTTTGGCTATAAGGCTAATTTTTAAAGCCTGAGTAGTTATTTTAAAGTACAGAAGTATATTTTATACCTATAACGTATAAAATTATACTTTTAATAATTTAAAATATCTTTTTAACGTATAAAACAGTATTATTAAGATTTAAAAACATACTATTAAGGTATAAAATATCATTATTAAGGTTTAAAAGTTTATTATTAAAATATAAAATAGTATTATTAAGGTATAAAAGTATCTTATTAAGATATAAATTGTATATTTGATTGATTCATAAACCAAAAAAGTTATGCTAAGAAGAGGAAAAAGAGGCACCTTGAAGCCCAACAGCAGCAGCATCGTTCTGGATTTGAAAACCGTACTCACTACGCGGGGCATCACCCAGCCCTCGGCCTTCCTGCTCAAGATTGGTATCAATACCAATTCGGCCAACAAGATGCTCAAGGGCCAGTCCGTTCAGGTGAATATGAAACAACTCACGGCGCTTTGCCTGAACCTGAACTGCACCCCGAACGACCTGTTTGCTGTGCGCGACATCGAGCTTCCCGAACACCATGCCCTCAACGGCTTGGCGCTGTATAAGGCGAAAGCCGATGAACAGTCGGTTGCGGAATGGCTGGCGGGGAAAAGCGTAGAGGAAGTAAGGGAATTGATGAAGAAATAATTATTTTACAGCTGCACCAATAGAGCCGTGGCGAGCGCCATCGGTTTGAAATCTTGGTTTATCTTTGCAGAAAAATTACATTGCCATGAACAAGCGTTTGACTCTAAACCTCCTGCTTAAGGATGCCACCATCAATAAGGTTCAATTTGACAAGGAATGGTTTTTCCACCTGAAGGATATGGCGGATCATTTGGGGGAAGATTTATCGGAGGTTGAGGCCATCCACCTGCCTTTTACGATTGATGAGGAAGTGGTTGAAGCCAAATGTGCAACTTTGGAAGATATTGAGCGCGGACGAAAAGTGCTTTAGTTTTTTTAGGCCAAAGCATCTTCGACTTTATTGTTTATTCTTTTGATTTTCTGCCAGTTCCTGGATTCTGAATTTGACTACCCTTGTGATCAACTCTGCCGGAAGTTCCTTATCCAACGGAAATTGTACGGAGCCTTTTCCTGTTTTATACACTGAAAAATCTTTTTTAAAAGCCTCGTGACCTGTTGGCAAGGCATAGAACCCTATATGGTTTTTGAATCCGGCGAAATGAACCAATGCCTTGCCGTTAAGCTTGAAGGTTGGAATAGCGTAGCTGATGGTTTCTTCGGCTTCCGGGGCATTTTCTTTAATTATGGCCCTCATCTCTTGAAGCTTTTTTTGTATTTCTTCTGGAAAAGTTTTGATGTATTCTTCTATATTTTCTGGTTTTGCTCCCATATCGTTGAAATCATTTGTTGTTAATTGCCACTTCAAATATAACAATTTAATTTTCTGTGGATTATAGACTTATGCAGGTTTGATGTGAATTGTATAACCTATGGACTAAATCCTATAAAGACGCCTTTACTGTAAATAAATACTTTTGTGAATAGCCATTTTTACGCCTACTAGTGGTTATTAATTTTAGTAAAAGAATACAATGCAACAAAAAAACCCAATAGGCATCATTATAGCGGATGATGATTTTGACGAGATTGACTTGCTCAGAACATCGTTTGAAAAGCATCCTGACTTTGTTATCATAGATTGTGTGAACAACGGACAGGGAATTATTGATGCTGTAGCCAAGAGCAAAAGACGACCCGATATTATCCTTACCGATATGTATATGCCCATCATGAATGGCCTGGAGGCAACCGAGGCTTTGCGAGCAAATGATGAAAACAACTCAATTCCGGTAATTATATTTTCGACTACGATAAATTCATCCATTACTGAAAAGGCTTCACATCTTGGAATTATCGGTACGCTGCTGAAACCTTTTTCGATGGAAAATTATGACACGCTTCCAGCTCAAGTTACCAAAATGCTTGACGCTTCAAAATAAAAACCCCCTCAATCTACTGACTTAAAAACCTCTATCATGGGCGACAAAAAAAACCTCAACAACGACGAAGCCATCAATAAAATCAAGGACTTGGCTGATGAGATGAAAACCTGTATGTTCTGTACCTATAAGAATGGAAAAATACAATCAAGACCGATGTCGGCCTTGGATATTGACGAAGAAGGTAATCTATGGTTTATGACCGATAAAAAATCAAACAAAATTGAAGAGATTGAGGCCAATAATACTGTAGAATTGTTTTATACCAAGGGCTATGACATGTTCCTTTCGCTTCATGGAAAGGCTACTATTTCCTATGACAGGAAAAAAATTGAGGAGCTTTGGAACCCCATCATTAAAGTTTGGATGCCGGGTGGTGTAGATGATCCGGATTTGTCGGTTATTAAATTTACCTTTGATGACGGCTACTATTGGAACAACAAGCACAACAAAGTGGTTGTTGCAGCAAAGATGATTGCTTCGTTAGTAACAGGGATAACGATGGACGACGGTATTGAAGGAAAGCTGACCTAAATACTGTACTACAAAAGAGTAATATGATGTTTGACTTTTTGCTTGCAATTAAACATTACTGATGATATGGAAATCACGCTACAACTTCTCTGGTTATTCATCCTCGCCATTCCCATTGCGTGTGTGGCTTGGACCGTTACTCACGAGGAAGTGTTTCGCGAACCGAGGGAATACTGTGTGAAGCGTTCTAAAAAAGGGAAAATTTTGTTGGAACGGAAGTTTTTTTACCTTTTTACCTGCGAATACTGCTTTAGCCATTATGTGACCGTTTTCTTCATCATTTTTACTGATTTCCGTTTACTGCTGGACGATTGGCGCGGTTACGTAATTGCCGGCTTTGCATTGATATGGGTAGCGAATACCTATATGAGCCTGATGGCCTATCTGCGCCAAGGAATCAAAAAGGAGAAAACTGAAATATCCTTGATGGAAGAGAAGAAAGAGGAATTGTAGCAGGAAACTTTCAACAAAAGCCTCTACTACAACGTTGTAATGATGATTTTTTCTTGAGTGCTACTTCAATCATGGTTCTTTTTTGTTGTGTTTTTGTTATTTTTACGATAATTATATTGCCAATGATATAATTTTTATTCGTTTTAAAATCAACAAACATTACATATGAATAAATTTATCCCCGCATTGTTTCTTTTTGCTTTCGGATTGCTCGCACAAGCACAGGAAATAACTTCTCCTGACAAAAACCTAACCCTTAAGTTCAGCCTGATCGAGAATGGTGTTCCCTCTTATGCTTTAAACTATAAGAATAAAGCCGTAATGAAGACTAGTAAGCTAGGAATTGAGACCAAGGATGTTCCTTCTTTTCTAGACGGCTTTACAATTGTAAAAACAGAAAATGCCACTTTTGATGAATCTTGGAATCCAGTTTGGGGAGAACAAAAGACTATCCGAAACAACTATAACGAGCTCTTGGTTACCTTGGCTCAGAAATCAGTAAAAGACAGACAGCTTAAGATACGTTTCCGCCTTTTCAACGACGGACTAGGTTTCAGATATGAATTTCCAGAACAGGAAAACCTGACCTATTTCATCATCAAGGAAGAAAGAACGCAATTTGCGTTGGCAGGAGATCACAAGGCTTTCTGGCTTCCGGGGGACTATGACACTCAGGAATACAGCACGGTTACTTCCAACCTGTCTGAAATTAGAGGAAAGATGAAAGCGGCAACTACACCAAATGCTTCGCAGTTTCCTTTTTCTGCTACGGGTGTGCAAACTCCTTTGATGATGAAGAGCAAGGACGGATTGTACATCAACATCCACGAAGCGGCTTTGGTCGATTATTCTTGTCTTTCACTTGAATTGGATGATAAAAATCTTATACTGAATTCATTCTTAACTCCAGATGCTAAAGGAAACAAAGGATACCTTCAGGCTTCTACACAATCGCCTTGGAGAACGATTGTAGTAAGCGATAAGGCGGGCGACATTTTGGCTTCAAAATTAATCCTTAACCTAAACGAACCAACAAAATACGAAGATGTTTCATGGATCAAACCCGTAAAATATGTTGGAGTTTGGTGGGAAATGATTACAGGAAAAAGCTCTTGGGCTTATAACGACATGACCAGCGTGAAATTAGGAGAACTGGATTATTCTAAAACTAAGCCTAACGGAAAGCATGCCGCAAACACAGCACACGTAAAAGAATACATTGACTTTGCTTCAAAACACGGATTTGATGCCGTATTGGTTGAAGGATGGAACGAAGGATGGGAAGACTGGTTTGGCAAATCAAAGGATTATGTTTTTGATTTTGTAACACCTTATCCGGATTTTGATGTAAAGGAATTGCACCGTTATGCGTCTTCTAAAGGCGTGAAGATGATGATGCACCATGAAACTTCTGGTTCTATTAGAAATTATGAGCGTCACATGGACAAGGCCTATCAGTTTATGGTGGACAATGGTTATAACTCTGTAAAAAGTGGTTATGTAGGCGATATCATCCCGAGAGGAGAATACCATTACGGACAATGGGCAAACAACCATTACTTATATGCCATTACAAAAGCGGCAGAATATAAAATTATGGTAAATGCCCACGAGGCAGTTCGACCAACGGGATTGAGCAGAACGTATCCGAACCTTATTGGAAATGAAGCGGCTCGTGGAACCGAATATGAAGCTTTCGGAGGAAACAATGCCGATCATACTACGATTCTACCTTTTACAAGATTGATGGGCGGACCAATGGATTATACGCCTGGAATCTTCCAAACGAAAGTAAGTGCTTACAATCCTGACAACAATTCATTCATCCACACTACTTTGGTAAAGCAATTGGCCTTGTATGTAACGATGTATTCTCCGTTACAGATGGCGGCTGATTTGCCAGAAACCTATAACAAGCATTTGGATGCTTTTCAATTCATCAAAGATGTTGCAATTGATTGGGACGAAACCAACATCCTGGAAGCTGAGCCAGGAGATTACATTACGATTGCCAGAAAAGCAAAAGGTAAAAACGAATGGTTTGTGGGCGGTATTACCGATGAAAACGCAAGAGTTGGAAATGTGGATTTCAGTTTCCTTCCAAAAGGAAAAACATACGAAGCAACAGTTTATGCTGATGGAAAAGGCGCACACTACGAAACCAATCCGCAAGCTTATGAAATCAAAAAGATAAAGGTGACTTCTAAGACAAAATTGAAACAGCAGATGGCACCGGGTGGAGGATTTGCGATAAGCGTCAAGTAGATGTAGTTATTAAAAAAGAAAGCGGTGTCAAAATTGACACCGCTTTCTTTTTAATACATCTTCATTTTCTTTGTTTTATTATCATTCAATCCAAGAAAATAATAAAAAGGACAAATCTGAATTAACGCAGCAACAATTAAGACCGCACCAATAGCAAACAATCCGTAGTTTACTATCTCATCCTCAAAAAAAATGGTAAAAGACAAAGTAATTGAAACAATACCAATAATTGCCCGGAGTATACTTCCAGACCTATTAACATTTCTTCTCATACCTAAAAATAGTTTTTGTTAATCCAAACAAATCTAAACAAAAAAAGGCATGAATCGTTAACAAATACTTACTTTTTTCTACGGAAGTTCCACTTTACCAGACCATTGAGAGAAACCACCTACAAGATTATACGTATTCTCAAAACCTAATTCGTTCATAATATCACAGGCTTGCTGGCTTCTTCCACCCGCTTTGCAATACACATAATAGTTCTTGGATTTATCCAATTCTTCAATGGCATAAATGAAGCCCTGGCCTTTAAAAATATTGATATTGATGGCACTTGGAATAATTCCCTCACTGCACTCCTCTTCAGTTCTAACGTCTAAAATAACTGCATTTGTGTCGGCTTCCAATTGAGTAGCCCAGTCTTCTTGTCTTAAATTCATCTTTTAAATTTTAATTGATATTAAAAATTCCAAACCTGAAAAGAATCCAGATTTGGAATTTGCTGTTTTTGTTTTCTAATCTATGCTTTAATAGAACATCCAATCGCTTTTGTTTGCTTTACAGGTACTTCGTTTCCTTTTAACAACGCATCAACTGCATCTTCAACATAACGATGTTTCACCGCTTTTTCATCCTCATAATTATCATCAATAGCTCCAATGTATTGGATTACATTTGATTTATCCGTTTTTTGGATGACATAAACATGTGGCGTTTTTGTAGCTCCAAATTTCGGATAAATTTTCTGTCCTTCATCAAACAAATACGGAAAAGTAAATCCTTTTTCTTTTGATCTTACTTTCATCAGGTCAAAACTGTCTTCTTTTTGCTTTTCAGGATTGTTCGGATTGATTGCAATCACAGGATATCCCAATTGTTTGTATTTCTTATCCAAGGCAATAATCCTATCTTCATAGGCTACGGCATACGGACAATGGTTGCATGTGAAGATTACGATAAAACCTTTTGCCTTAGAATAGGATTTCATCGAAACCATTTTTCCGTTTACATTTTTTAAGCTAAAATCCTCAGCAGTATCCCCTACCTTGTAACCTCCAGAATCCTTTACCGTAAAAGCACTCATCACTCCCACCAAAAAAACAATTGCTAACGCTTTGATTGACTTCATAATTTTTATTTAATTAAATTGATTTACTTCTTTTTCTAATTCTTCGTAGGTAAAGCTCCTTTCAAAGAACTTTCGATTTTGCTTCTTGTAAATAATAGTAGCCGGAATTGCCCCTGACCAAGATTTATCTACTTTTTCAATCCAGGCATTTGCATCAGGATCGTTGAGCAAAACCACTTTTGATTGTAGATTTTTATTCTTAATAAAAGGCAACAAACGACTTTCAATTTGTTTAGACATATCCAAACTCACCAGAATCACTTTTACTTTCTTATCCTTATACTTGGCATTCAGTTTTTCAAACGAAGGCAATTCCTCCACACAAGGTACACACCAAGTTGCCCAAAAATTAATAACATAAGTTGTATCGTTGTCCTTTTTAAGAAAATACTCCAATGATTTATAATCGTATGAATTTACAACCACCCCATCTTTTTGATATACTTTCAATGGTTTCGGCTCATTATCATTGTAAGTTGATGCTCCAGTTATCAACACAAAAGCAAGCAAAAGCCCCAACATCATTAAAAACTTCTTCATCTGGATGTATTTTTTGATTGCCTAAAATTAACCATTAAATAAACCGTCTTTTCCATTTTAACAAAAAATTATAATGACATTTGTACATACAAACAAAAACAAATACTACATTTGTACATACAAATTTTGTAAACACAATTATGACAATTGAAGATATCATAAAATCAAGTTCGCCCCTCGCACTTCCGAAGAAAACGATTTTGAATATTTTATATACTCAAAATGTTATTGCAGAAAAATTCAGCGAAGTATTAAAACCATTTGACATTTCGAGTGAACAATTCAATGTATTGCGAATTTTACGCGGACAGAAAGGCGCTCCAGCCAATATGTTTCTAATCCAAGAACGTATGCTAGCCAAAACCAGTAATACCACTCGCCTTGTCGATAAATTACTCTTGAAAGAATTGGTCACAAGAAAAGTATGTCCTGGAAACCGTAGAAAGATTGAAGTACATATTACCGAAAAAGGTTTGAATCTGCTAACCGAATTAGACCCGAAAGTAGATGCTCACGAGGCCATCTTTGTACAAAACCTGAATAC
Organism: Flavobacterium sp. PLA-1-15; assembly: GCF_049060005.1. Classification (NCBI taxonomy): domain Bacteria; kingdom Pseudomonadati; phylum Bacteroidota; class Flavobacteriia; order Flavobacteriales; family Flavobacteriaceae; genus Flavobacterium; species Flavobacterium sp. PLA-1-15. The sequence goes on from NZ_JBMGQS010000006.1 coordinate 102,917, forward strand.
CGAAGAGCTCGAAACGCTCAACCATTTATTAGAAAAATTTAGAACCCTTTAATTACCCTTATGAATACACAAATAGTAGACAGCCTTAACTGGCGATACGCAACAAAGCAATACGACGCAAGTAAACAAATCAGCGCCGAAGATTTGGAAACCCTTAAAGAAGCTACAAAACTGAGCGTTTCTTCTTATGGTTTACAACCTTACAAGGTAATTCTTGTAGAAAATCCAGAATTGAGAGCCAAACTTAGAACAGTGGCTTGGAATCAAACAGCCGTTACTGATGCCTCTCATTTTTTTGTTTTTGCAGTTGAGAAAAACCTTGGCGCAAAACAAGTTCAAGCCTATATGGAAAACATCAGTAACACTAGAGGAATTCCGGTAGAAAACTTGGCAGGCTTCAGTGGCATGATTCATAGCGCTATTGACGGTTTGGATGAAAATGCCAAAGAAAATTGGGCAAAAAGACAAGCCTATATAGCATTAGGAACATTAATCAACACTGCTGCACTATTGAAAGTCGATGCTACCCCGATGGAAGGCTTTGATGCTCAAAAATTCAACGAGATCTTGGGTCTTGAAGAATTAGGATTAGCAACAGCAGTAGCCGCCGCAGTAGGCTATCGTCATGAAGAAGATGCAGCACAGCATTACAAAAAAGTGCGAAAATCAAACAAGGATTTATTCATCAATTTATAATCATAACTTTAATTAATTTATTACAATGAGAAATTTCAAAACTATCGCAATCGCTCTATTGGTAGCATTCGGAACAACAGTAGCTACGGCTCAAACAAAAAAAGTAGATGTTGCAAAAAGCAAAATCAGCTGGATTGGTAAAAAAGTAACAGGATCACACGAAGGAACTGTAAACTTGCAAGACGGAAGCTTGGTTTTTGAAGGAAAAAAACTAAAAGGCGGTGCTTTTACAGTTGACATGAACTCTATCATAGTTACCGACTTGAAAGCGGGTCAAGGTAAAGAAAACCTAGAAGGCCACTTGAAAGCAGATGATTTCTTTGGAACAGACAAATTCCCAACTGCGAAATTAAACTTTACAAAAATCGCTACTAAACAAAACGGACTTTACACTGTAACTGCCGATTTGACTTTGAAAGGAATCACAAAACCAATTACTTTTGACATCACTGTAAACGGAAACAAAGCAACTTCTGCCTTGAAAATCGACAGAACAAAATACGGAATTGAGTACAAATCAGGAAGTATTTTTGACAGCCTTGGCGACAAAGCAATCAACGATGAATTTGAATTGGCTGTAGAATTGGCTTTCTAATTCAAAACACAATATAATATCAGAATCAAAACTCCGGAGTTCGCTTCGGAGTTTTTTGTTTTACTCAACACAGATTTCACAGATTTACACAAATTCAATACTAATCTATAATGTTTTTTTTTAAGCAGATTCACACAAATCAGAACACACCAATTTGTGCAAATCTGTAAAATCTGTGTTCACTTTTTTAGATTCAGAATCAAATAAAATTAGCGTAATTTCGCAACTGAAATCAAACTACACCAAATGAAAAAAATTCTCGTTATTGACAATTACGACAGCTTCACTTTTAACTTGGTTCATTATCTTGAGGATTTGGATTGTGAAGTGACCGTTTTCCGAAACGACGAATTTGAACTTTCAGAAGTAGCTCCCTTTGATAAAATCCTCCTCTCTCCAGGACCTGGAATTCCAGATGAAGCTGGACTTCTAAAAGACGTAATCAAGACCTATGCTTCGACCAAAAGCATACTCGGAATCTGTCTCGGGCAACAGGCCATTGCCGAAGTTTTTGGAGGCACTTTAAACAACCTCAAAAATGTTTATCACGGCGTTTCCACCACCATCAAAATCCTTGCTGATGATGAAATTCTTTTTGCTACATTAGACAAAGAAATTGAAGTAGGCAGATACCATTCTTGGATTGTAAATTCAAATTTGCCCGAAGTTTTGGAAGCCACTTCCGTTGATGAAAACGGCGAAATCATGTCGCTCAGACATACCCAATTTGACGTAAAAGGAGTTCAATTTCATCCCGAAAGCATACTGACTCCAAACGGAAAAACCATTTTAAAGAATTGGCTCCAGTAAAACTTCATCTTAAATTACAACTTTACAAAAAGACACTTAAGATACTGGTTATTAATAAAAAATAAAATCAGAATAGATATTGTCTATTGAATAAAACAGCACTAATTAATGTTAACTTTACGTTAAAATAAAATTAAACAAACGTTTGAATTAAACAGTTGTTTAATTTTGTAATGTCTTATAACTATCCCTATAAATGACTTACGATTTTAACGACAAGCAGATTCGAATTCTTCAAGTGGCGGAAAAACTTTTTGCTGAAAAAGGTTTCGACGGTACTTCCATCCGAAACATTTCGAAGGAGGCAAAAATCAATATCGCGATGGTTTCCTACTACTTTGGTTCGAAAGAAAAGATGCTCGAATCGCTGATTATTTTTCGAACTTCTGACCTGAAAATGCAACTCGAAAACTTGCTAAAAGAAGCCCTTGCTCCTCTTGAAAAAATCAATAAATTGATTGAACTTTACGTGGCAAGAATTAATAAAAACAAAGGCATTTATCAGATTCTGCATTTTGAATTATCGTCTAAAAAAAGACAAATCAACATTAAATCGTTTACCGAAGTCAAGAAACGAAATCTCGAATCGTTGCAACAAATTATTCACGAAGGACAAGAAAATGGTGATTTTGCAAAAGACGTAAACGTCACTTTAATTCCTCCAACCATCCTCGGAACCTTCTTTCATTTTCAAATGAATCGTCCCTATTATGAAGAAGTGCTCGGACTCAAAACCGATGAACATTTCGATAATTACGTGTACAACGACCTCACAAAACATATTCAAAAAACCATAAAAGCACTTCTCATCTATGAAAAGTAACCCCATCTTGCTTTCGGCGGTTTTCCTCTTCGGAATTTCGGCTGTCAAAGCACAAGAAAAGACAACTTTATCTTTGAACGAAGCCGTTAACATTGCGCTTTCTAAAAGTGATGAAGTGAATTTGGCCAACTCCAAAGTCAACACGAAAAGCTACGAAGTGCAGTCGATGAAGATGAATCAGTATCCTGATTTTAAAGTTTCGGGACAGTACCTGCGTTTGACCAATGCCGACATCAGACTGAAATCATCCCAAGAATCTGCTGAACCTGCCGATCCAGATGCTGAAACGACCGCTTCACCAAAAGTAAACCAGTTAATTTTGGCGCAAGCCAATGTAACAATGCCTATTTTCTCTGGTTTTAAGTTGAAGAACAGCATCAAGGCTTCGGAGAATTTATACAATTCTGAACTGGCCAATGCAAGTTTTTCAAAAGAACAAACCGCCATGCGAGTGGTTCAATTCTATGCCGATTTATACAAGGCCCAGAAATCGGTAGAACTTTTTAAAGAAAGTTTGAAAAGCAGTCAGCAACGTGTTATCGATTTTACAGCGATGGAACAAAATGGTATCATTGCTCGAAACGATTTGTTGAAGGCACAACTTCAGGTTTCTAACGTGCAACTTTCTTTGGCGGAAGCCGAAAAGAATGTCCGTTTGGTCAATTATTATTTGGTTACGCTTTTGAAACTTTCGCCTGAAACTCAAATCGTAGTAAGTCCCGATAACGTAGATGCGAATCTTTTCAATACCACTATTAAATCCGAAAACGAAGCTTTGGATAGCAGAAAAGACCTTGAAGCGTTACGATTTGCCGAAAAGGCAACCGAAGCGAATATCAAAGTCGCACAGAGCAACTACTACCCTTCTGTTTCACTGATTGCGGGTTATACGATGTTAGATTTGCAAAATGTGGTTCGTGTAGAAAATGCGATGAACATTGGTCTCGGACTTTCATACAACCTAAGTTCCATCTTCAAAAACGGAAAAGAGGTGAAAGTGGCCAAAAGCAGATTCGAAGAAATCCATCATCAGCAAGCCATCCTGACCGACCATATCAAAGCCGAAATGGTGATGGCTCGCGAAAACTATGAGCTTTCCGTTAAGCAAGACAAGGTTTATACCGAAGCAGTTGACCAAGCTTCTGAAAATTACAGAATCGTAAAAGACAAGTACGACAACGGCCTTTCGGACACCAACGATTTGCTCGAAGCAGATGTCGATGCCCTGAGCACAAAAATAAACCAAGCCTACGCCAAAGCCAATGTAGTGTTGAAATACTACGAATTGCTCGAAGCGGCCGGACAACTCACTCAATCTTTTAATAGCACTAACAACTAACATAATGGAAAATAAAAAAACCAACAAGAAATTCATACTCATCTTTGCAGTATTGATTATAGTAGGAACCACTTACGGTGTTTACAAATACGTGCATTCGCTTTCGCACGAAGGGACAGACGATGCCCAGATTGAGAAAAATATGAACCCAATTATTCCAAGGGTGACCGGTTATGTTACGAAAGTATATGTAAAAGACAACCAGTTTGTAAAGAAAGGCGATACTTTGTTTACGATTGACAACAAGGATTATTTGGTAAAAGTTGCCGATGCCGAAGCAGCCATCATTGCGGCAGAAGGAAGTTATGCGGCAGCAAAAGCTGATATCGGTAGTGCATTGGCCAACATCTCTGTTTCTGAATCCAATATAAAATCTGCAGGTGGAAATATTGAAAGTGCCAAAATCAGATTGACGCGTGCCACAAACGACTTTGAGCGTTATAACAACCTTTACAAGAATCGTTCGATTACCAAACAGCAATTTGAACAAGCCGAAGCGGCAAAACTGGAAGCTGAAAGCCAACTGAGGATCTTACAACAACAGGAAAAAGCAAGTGCCTACCAGAAATCAGTAGTCATTGCAAAATCAAATGTTTCGAGCAAGCAGACTGAAATCGCTGCGGCGAATATCAACCGTGCGAAAGCGGCGCTCGATGCGGCAAAATTAAACCTCAACTACACCGTAGTTACCGCTTCCATCGACGGGCAGGTCTCTAAAATCAACATACAACCGGGGCAACTGGTACAGCCGGGACAATCGTTGTTCTACATCATCAACAACGAAGAAGTTTGGGTAATCGCCAACTTCAAGGAAACCCAATTGAACAAGATGGTCATCGGACAAAAAGTAACTTTAAAAGTCGATGCTTTCCCTGATACAGATTTTGAAGGAACCGTAACGTCATTCTCACCTGCAACAGGTTCCCGTTTCTCACTATTGCCACCAGACAACGCAACAGGTAACTTCGTAAAAACCATCCAACGTCTGCCAGTGAAAATCAGCTTGGACAAGAACAACGATGCTAAAAAAGTAAGCCTTCTTCGTCCAGGAATGAATGTGGATGTGGATGTGCATTTGAAATAGTTTCTCTAGTTGTCAGTTGTCTGTTATCGGTTATTTGACAACTGACAACCTACAACTGACAACCTACAACTTATAACAAATAAAACCATGGTCCAAGAAGACGACTTAGTAGAATACGGCTTCAGACGCGTCATTATTACGATCACGGCAGTAATGTGTGCATTGCTCGAAATCGTAGATACCACCATCGTAAACGTGGCTTTAACCGATATGCGAGGTAGCCTTGGTGCTACACTTACCGACGTGGCTTGGGTAATCACCGCTTATGCCATTGCCAACGTAATTGTAATCCCGATGACGAGTTGGCTTTCACAGCAATTCGGAAGAAAGAATTATTTTGCCGCCTCCATCATCATCTTTACCGTTTCGTCATTTCTGTGTGGAAATGCTTCCAACATCTGGGAACTTGTAGCCTTCCGATTCATCCAAGGTCTGGGTGGTGGTGCCTTGTTGGTAACCGCCCAAACAATCATCACCGAGAGTTATCCCGTTGCAAAACGCGGAATGGCACAGGCGATTTACGGAATGGGTGTCATCGTGGGGCCAACCCTTGGTCCGCCATTGGGAGGTTATCTGGTGGAGAATTATTCCTGGCCGTATATCTTTTACATCAACATACCATTAGGAATTATTGCTACATTTTTGACCATCACTTACGTGAAAAGTCCTAAATATGGCGAGAAGCTCAAGGCCAATCAGGTCGATTGGTGGGGCATCATTTTCCTGATGGCATTTATCGGTTCCTTGCAATTTGTTTTGGAGCACGGCCAACAGGACGACTGGTTCGACGATAACCTTATCGTATTCCTATCCGTTTTAAGTATCGTAGGATTGCTTGCCTTCATTTGGAGGGAACTCACCTACAAGCACCCTATCGTAAACCTTACCGTTTTGAAAGATGGAAACCTTAGAATCGGAACCATCATGTGCTTTATCCTCGGTTTTGGATTATACGGTTCAACTTTGATATTACCTATTTATACCCAATCCATTCTCGGATGGACAGCTCTTGATGCAGGATTGCTCCTGATTCCGGGTTCCATCACCACCGCCTTTATGATGCCGATTATCGGAAAACTAATACAGAGAGGCGTGCCTCAAGGTTATATGGTGGCGCTTGGCTTCCTCGTGTTCTTTATCTTCACGTTCTGGATGCACAACATCATTACACCCGATACTGGCGAAGAGCACATGTTTTGGCCGTTGATCCTTAGAGGAATCGGACTCGGATTATTGTTTGTTCCCATCACCACTCTATCGCTTTCTACCCTAAAGGGGAAACAGATTGGCGAGGGAGCGGCCTTTACGGGAATGATGCGTCAGCTGGGCGGTTCGTTCGGTATTGCCATCATCACGACCTTTATCACCCGCTTTACGCAGGAACACCGCGTGAACCTCAACTCCCACCTCAACGTGACGAGCTTGGAAGTACAACAACGCATCCAGCAACTCCAGCAAGGCTTTATGTCGAAGGGATTCACCTCCAACGAAGCATTGGGAAAAGCCTATCAGGTGATGGATTTGACCATTCTGCAGCAAAGCACCGTGATGTCCTATATGGATATCTTCATGTACCTCGGGGTGATGTTCCTGTTTTGTATTCCAATTATTTTCTTTATCAAAAGAGGAAAGAACAAGATTAATCCGGCCGATGCGATGCATTAAACTATTGTCTTTTAAATGACAAATCCCTACGAAAGTGGGGATTTTTTTATTACCAACTATCCGAAAACATCATTTAAATTACGGATAACCCTGATTTACTTGTGGTGAAGCATGTAGCACTTGAGATGAGTACTGATTTAGTTGCAATGAACTTTGAAGCACTTGCGGTGACTGTTGAAGCACTTGCGGTGAGCTTTGAAGCACTTTTTGTTAGTAAATTCAATGAATTTACTCAACCGGAGTGCTTCAAAGGTCGCCCGGAGTGCTTCAACAGTCACACGGAGTGGTTCAAAGGTCATTCGGAGTGCTTCAAAGATCACTCGGAGTGCTTCAATGATTACTGGAATTGATACGAAGCTTACATGGAGTGCTTCAAAGATTGCTCTGACTGAATCAATGCTTGTACGGAGTGAATCACAGCTCGTAGGGAGTTAAAAATGGGATTATTTCAGGGCGTTTCTGGAAGTCGTAATTTTAATTGGGCTTTACGACTTTAATTTGCGGAGGATATTTCGTGTTCGGGGATTATTGTTTGGGAATGGCCTACCGCTCGGATAGACACAATCAGCAAGTTCTTACTATTATGACGAGGGATAATGATTGCTGATTGATAAAAATATTATTGTAGTTGAGTGTTTTAGGGGTGGTTTTGTAGTATTATTTGTTATTTTTGGGAGATGATTTGGCTTATGATACTTATACGTCAGCTTTTGGGTATAATATGTATGATAGAGTCAGATATATACATAAGTTGGTGGTAATTATAAAAATCTGCAATGACAAGAAACATTATTTTAATAATTCTATTCTTCAATTTTATTTCGTGTAGAAATATTGAAGAAAATAATTTACTGAAATATTCTGAAGAAAACAAATCTTACGAAATAACTAAAACTGAAAAATACTTAAACGAAAAAGATTCATTAATCCGAAAAGAACGCAAATTAGTTAGTGTATATGACTCAAAAGACAGATTAATAAGTACTAATAATAACAGTTTTAATTTCTATAATTCAAAAAACAAATTATCTGAAACAAAATCAGTTTATAGAAGAAAGGGAAATGGCATTATTGTAAATATTACAGAGAATAAATATTTGTATAATGAAAAAGGAAACTTAATAAAAATTGTTAATCCTGCTGAGAAAGAAAGCATTATTAAAACCTTTGGATATGATGAATTTGGAAATCTTATTTCTGAAGTTGGTTTACGTGAAATTATAAATTATGAATATTCAAATGGAAAAATTGGAAAAAAAACAATACTTGAAAACAACAAAATTTCAGAAATCTCAAAGTATAAATATGACAAATTGAATAGAATAATAACCGAAGATTGGGTTTTTAGTGAAACAAACCAAATGAAAACTTATTATAAATACTATCCTAACAATAAACTTTTTAGTAAAAGAGATAGTAGTTATTCAAAAGTTACAAATCCAAATCAATATGTAGAGTTTCTAAAGGAATATTATTACAACAAAGAAGATTCAATTATCGAAATTAGGGATTTAGGAAGAGTAGCCAGCGAAAAAGATTTTAAGTTACGTGCAAAAACAAAATTTGAATATCTAAAAAAATAACTACCACCAACACACGCTACAAGCAATTTGGGGATTTGGCTTAATGGAAAAATTGGTTTGTATTTGGAAGATTTGGCAAATACGAAAGATAGTGCTGATTTAATCCCAAACTGCTTGTATTGCGAGAACATTATACGAGATTATGAGAAACTATTTGCTAATAATATTATTTTTTCTGTCAATCAGAGCTAATGCTCAAGAAATTTTTCTTGTTCAAGAAATCAAAAGAGATTTGGTACAATCTATGCCGAATCCTTTTTCCATAATTGGAAAAAATTGTCAAAACTATATTGTCAGTTGTGATAACGGAGAAATCAGACGAAGTTCAGATTGTAAATTTATTGTTTATCCTAAAAATATTGGCGCGGCTAAAATTACAATTCATACTAAATCTGGAAAACTTGTTAGCGAAGAAAAATATCACGTAAAGAGCGTAGAATTTATTTTGAACATCAATGGTTCTGATAAAAAGATTTTTGCAGTAGATCACTTTATAAAATCAGCGCGATTCCAATTGTATTCAAATGATCTGATGTGTTCAAGTTTTTCTTGGAATGCAAACTTTGAAACTGTAATCGTTGAGGATAATAAAAAGACAATTATTAATGCTCATTCAAAGGATGGAAATCTAGATGAACTAAAAGAAAAAATGAAATCTTTGAAACCGGGTAACATTATTATTTTTCACAAAATCAAAGTTTTGATTGAAAACAATGAGTATAATGTTTCTGATATCGTATTAGAAATCATATAACCTACCCTGTCTTGTCCTGAAATAGGTTTACACTTTTTGTGTAAACCTATTTCAGGATAAGACAGAAAATTACAAAAAAACAGAAAATGAAATTTGATGATGACTTTTGGAAAAAACCCGATAGCTGGCTTTCTGCTATTATATTGGATGCACAAAAAAATCAGGTTTATGGGCGTGTCAGGAATGACTTGGCTTTGCTTCGAAGCTTTCATCCCGAAACGCAATTCAACTATTTGGATGTGGTAGAAGTTATCGGGCCAATTGGCACTCAAAGTTATCGAGACGACGAGGTAACGGTTTACAAGGCTATTAAGCTCAGCCAGAGTTCGGGTAATAAAACATTTCAGTATGAAGCCACAATTTCAGACCACAGCACCTATTTTGATTTATTGAACTGGTTTGATTCAAAACAACAAAAAACCGAAATTACTTTCAGAGAAAAATTTGGTAGAACCGAATGGTTGCAGGGATTTTGCTCGGCAAAAAACATTGAGGAAGCACAACAGATCTTGCACGGCTACTCTACTTCAAAAAATAAAATGTTTGATGCGCTTTTTGGAATTGAGAAACCTTTTAAGTACCGGAACATAAAAGCTGTATGATAAAACTAGGTCACGCGGATATTCACAACAATTAGCATGGATTTCAATTAAAAGTTATCAAAAATGACCCCAGAAGAAAGGAAAGATAGGATCAAATATTTGGCACGCAAAGAAGACCGAAAAAAGCGTCTACCTGGATTGCTTAAAGACTTAATGGAAATTACTCAAGAAGTATTTACAGAGAATGACGTGTTAACACTTGAGCAAATTGATGCTTTGAAAACCAATATAAACGCTTCAGGTTTTAACTTCACACACTTGAATTTAAGTTTTCCAAAAAATCAAAGCGAAGATTTGAAGAAATTGCTATCTGAAATGGTTAATGAACTTTCCCAAACAAACTATTTCAGATTATATAGCTTTTCAGACATTGCAGTGCTGACAACTAATACAAACTTCATAATTCATAATTTTGAAGAGATCATAAATTTGGATCAAGATCTTTTTACTGTTTATGATTCTCATCTTGAGAATGGCTTATGGATAGATTTAAATGAAGAGTTTAGGTATGAAATAAATAACTCCGAAAGGATATGGATTTATGAAGTCCGAATCTTCGGAAAGGATTGGATTAAAAAAGTTTCAGCAAAACTATAGCATTAAGTCTCCCGAGTTCACACTAAATAATTACAAAATAAAAAAATGCAAACCACCCTCCAACAACAAATAGCCTTTATCAAAGAAATCGATAAGCTCAAATACATACAGCGCAAGACCAAGCTCTTTAACAGCGACCGCAATGAAAACGATGCGGAACACAGCTGGCACCTGGCAATGATGACGATTGTTTTGGCACAACATTCAGACAAACCCGTTGATGTCTTGAAAGTGCTAAAAATGGTCCTGATCCACGACATTGTAGAGATTGATGCCGGCGATGTCTTTATCTACGACACCCTAAAGAAACACACCAATACCGATGAGGAATTGGTTGCCGCACAGCGTATTTTTGGCCTTTTGCCAAAGGAACAAGCCGAGGAATTCATCGCCATCTGGCAGGAATTTGAAGACGGCGTTACCAACGAAGCTAAATTCGCCAAGGCAATGGACCGCTTTGAACCGCTCTTGCAAAATACGTCCAACAACGGCGGTACTTGGAGGGAATTTGATGTGCCATACCAAAAGGTATACGACAAGAAAAAAGCCATCAAGCAGGGTTCGGGCGTGATTTGGGAATATGCAGAAAACCTCATCAACGAAAGTGTGGAGAAAGGGATTCTAAAAATAAAAACAAACCAATATAAACTAACAAAACCTTTATGAAAAAACAGATTTTAATTCTTACAGTACTGCTTTCAACATTCTTATTCACTTCTTGCACAGATAACGACGATACCCTGCAATTGGGCGGAAAAATAGTCGTGAACGGCGTGGAGCAACCTCTCAGCAAAGCTTTCCTAGTCCCGAATTATACAGGAGACAATCCTGATTTTGACAAGAGAAGGTTCTATTTGGTTTTAACCAATGGCGATATCGTGATGCAAAACAATACCTATGCGTTTTCCGACAACATCACCCAGTTGATAGATTTTAACATGTATACTTCTGCCGATAACCCCGGAAGTGTTGAATATACTACCTATAACCTCTTCAATTCACATACCGATACTGGTTTTAATGATGCGCTTATCGACCACAGCAGTATCAATACGAATGTAGTGTTGCAAAATGGGGAATATGTTTCGGGAAATTCCCTAAGCTCGGATGATATGACAAGCGGTCAGGCCACCATTTCATTTTCAAACGGAATCTATACAATCAACTTCTCCTTTTCGAATGCAGACAATACGGTTACGGGAACCTACAAAGGTCATGTGACGGAATTGAACTACCAATACGAAACCGAAGAGTAGTTTATACCGAACTTAAAACCAAAAACCATGAAAAAGATTGCACTATTATTATCACTGTTCTTCTCGCTATCTAGCTGTCAAAATGCTCCAGAAAACCAAGACCCAATCCCGAAGCACGACAGCTTCAAGATTACTTCAAAAGCTGTAAACGAAACCCGGACCATCAACATTTGGACACCTGAAGAATATACAAAAAGTACCGACTCGCTTCCTGTTTTGTACATGCTCGACGGTGGCACGAAGGAAGATTTCCCGCATGTAGCCAACACGCTTGCCGAACTTATAAAAGCGAAAAAGATACAGCCAATAATCCTAGTTGGCATTGAAAACACCGAACGAAGAAGAGATCTTACAGGACCAACACAAGTAGCAAAAGACAAAGAGATAGCTCCGGTTGTAGGCGGTTCGGAAAAATTTAGAGCGTTTGTAAAGGACGAACTCTTTGCAGCAATCAACAAACGCTACAGAACCACTGCTGAAAAAGGAATTATCGGAGAATCCGTTGCGGGTCTATTCGTAGTGGAAACGTTTTTACAGCATCCAGAAATGTTCGATTTCTACATTGCCTTCGATCCTTCTCTATGGTGGAACAACCAGCATTTGGTGATAACCGCTAAAGAGCAATTGAAGAAATTTCCAACAGGAGAAAAGAGATTTTGGTTTGCAGGTTCCAATGCGGAAGACATCTATAAAAGTACAAGAGCCCTTTCTGAAACTCTGAAATCAGAAAACATCAAAAACTTAAAATGGCAGTATTCTGATGAACCGAAGGAACAGCACAGCACCATTTTCAGGGCGACAAAAGTAAAAGCACTAGAATGGTCGCTAAAGAAATAAAGACCTGAATAAAAAAAAATCCCTTTCGTTTGAAAGGGATTTTCCAATTTAACCAAATTTATAATCACTCTACAGTAACTGTTTTTGTAATAAAAGTATCTTCAGAATTTTTAAATCGAAGCGTGTAGGTTCCTGAAGCCGTCGGATTAAAACTGTAGACCGCTTCCTTTATTTCCAATGCTTCGGTACAAACACAGCCTTCATATTTGGCAATGACCTTCACCGTAGTGGAATCTCCAATAATCTCCTCGAAGGAGCCAAATTCGCCACAGCCGTTCATTACAACTAACCTAACTTTGAAAAGGAAACCTGCCGCATCTGCATTTTCAACGGATTCTACAGATTCTACATAGGCTTCGGAATAAGACAGGCAATTGTTTGCATTGTCGTCGTTTCCACAGGAAATAAACAACATGAAACTAATCAGTATTAAAAATAGATTTTCATAGCAATTTGTTTTAAGGTTTTTATGTAAGAGCTGCAATCATCAAAATGGTTGCGTAAAACATTAAGAAAACTTTAAACACTGCAGCTTCAAATCTATCCCGAAGAATCGAGACCAAAACCTATAATCTAAAATCATTATTCCTTATCTTTGCCTCTTCAAATTTCGTTTATGGAAAGTGTTTTAGAACCGAATGTACTCCCGACGGGTAAGCCGAAATGGCTGAAGGTAAAACTGCCTATCGGACAAAAATATACTGAACTGCGTGGCTTGGTCGACAAATACAAGCTGAACACGATTTGCACCTCTGGAAGTTGCCCGAATATGGGCGAATGCTGGGGCGAAGGAACGGCTACGTTTATGATTCTAGGAAATGTCTGTACGCGTTCGTGTGGTTTCTGTGGTGTGAAAACCGGAAGGCCTGAAACAGTGGATTGGGACGAACCGGAAAAAGTGGCACGTTCGATCAAGATCATGAACATCAAGCATGCCGTTGTAACGAGTGTAGACCGTGACGATTTAAAAGACATGGGCTCCATCATTTGGCTGGAAACCGTTCGTGCCATCAGAAGAATGAATCCAAACACAACTTTGGAAACGCTGATCCCAGATTTTCAAGGAAACACAAGAAACCTGGACCGAATAGTAGAAGCCAATCCAGAAGTGGTTTCACACAATATGGAAACCGTAAGACGTTTGACCCGTGAGGTAAGAATCCAGGCGAAATACGACAAGAGTTTGGAAGTGTTGCGTTACTTGAAAGAAAAAGGAGTCAACAGGACCAAATCGGGCATTATGCTTGGTTTAGGCGAAACAGAAGACGAAGTAATCCAGACGTTACATGATTTGCGTGATGCAAATGTTGATGTGGTTACGATTGGACAATACCTGCAACCGAGCAAGAAGCACCTTCCCGTAAAAGAATTCATCACACCGGATCAATTTGCAAAGTACGAGAAGATTGGTTTGAAATTGGGTTTCCGTCACGTTGAAAGCGGTGCTTTGGTACGATCATCTTATAAAGCACAGAAACATATTCTTTAATTAATTTTAGATTGCAGATTTCAGATTTAAAATCTGTTCCGAAAATAAATGACTAAAACAAGAATTGCCATTAATGGTTTTGGTAGAATCGGACGAAATTTATTCCGACTTTTACTCAACCATCCTACAATAGAAGTTGTTGCCATCAACGATATCGCCGACAACAGAACAATGTCGCATTTGATAAAATACGACAGCATCCACGGGGTTTTGCCTCATGAATGTTCGTTTGATGAAAACAATATCATTGTAAACGGAAAACAGTATCTGTTCTTCCACGAGAAAAGTATTTCCAACCTCAACTGGGAATCGGCAAATGTAGATATTGTAGTTGAATCTACTGGAAAATACAAAACCTTTGACGAAATCAACGCCCACATTTTGGCTGGAGCCAAAAAAGTAATCTTATCTGCTCCTGCTGAAGTCGACGGCATCAAAACGATTGTTCTAGGTGTAAACGAACACATCTTGGACGGTTCTGAAACGATTGTCTCCAACGCAAGTTGCACCACCAACAATGCCGCTCCGATGATCAAAGTCATCAGTGAGCTTTGCGGTATCGAACAGGCTTATATCACAACGGTCCACTCCTACACTACCGATCAAAGTCTGCACGATCAACCTCATAAAGATTTACGAAGAGCTCGTGGAGCCAGCCAATCTATTGTGCCAACCACAACCGGAGCAGCAAAAGCCCTGACGAAAATCTTCCCTGAATTTGAAGGCAAGATTGGAGGAAGCGGTATCCGTGTTCCCGTTCCGGACGGTTCTTTGACCGATATTACCTGCTATGTAAAAAGAGAAGTGACAATTGAAGAAATAAATGCACGCTTCAAGGAAGTGGCAGAAAACGAACTGAAAGGCATCTTGGCTTATACCGAAGATCCTATTGTTTCGGTTGATATTTTAGGCAATCAAAACTCTTGCTTGTTTGATGCGCAGCTAACATCCGTAATCGATAAGATGGTAAAGGTGGTAGGTTGGTACGACAATGAAATTGGTTATTCTTCCAGAATTATTGATTTGATTAGTCTGATTCGAAAATAAAAAATTTAAACCATTAAGGTAGTACGTTAATTAAGATTTTACTTAATGTTGCTTACTACCTTAATGGTTTTATATTTACAATCATCAACACTATTTCTCAATCTCACGGAGATTCTCCATCTTTTTATGTGCCAAGAATCCGTTGATGTCTTCAAAGTGTTCTTTTACTCTTTTGTTTCCGAATTCAAAAACCTTTGTTGCCAATCCGTCCAAGAAATCACGGTCGTGAGAAACAAGGATCAGTGTTCCATCAAAATCACGGAGCGCATCCTTGATGATGTCTTTGGTTTTCATGTCCAGGTGATTCGAAGGCTCATCCAGAATAAGAAGGTTTACAGGTTCAAGCAATAGTTTAATCATGGCCAGACGCGTTTTCTCTCCTCCAGAAAGCACCTTTACTTTTTTAGTCGTATCATCACCACTAAACATAAAAGCACCTAGTATATTTTTTATCTGCGTACGGATTTCGCCCACTGCAATATTGTCGATCGTTTCAAAGATAGTGGCATTTTCATCCAATAATGAAGCTTGATTTTGAGCAAAATAACCAATTTGCGAATTATGCCCTACTTCTACCGAACCGCTATCGATTCCGATTTCCTTCATGATGGCTTTAATCATTGTTGACTTTCCTTCTCCATTTTTCCCTACAAAGGCAACTTTCTGACCTCTTTCGATTACAATATTGGCATCTTTGAAAACCACGTGATCTCCATAGGATTTCGAAAGATCTTTCACCACAACTGGGTACTGACCTGAACGGGCTGCAGGTGGAAATTTCAATCGCAATGCCGAAGTATCTACCTCATCCACCTGAACAATGGTTAGTTTTTCGAGCATCTTAACCCTTGACTGTACCGCATCTGTTTTTGAGAATGTCCCTTTGAAACGGTCGATAAACGCCTGGTTGTCGGCAATCATTTTTTGCTGTTCGTCGTAGGCTTTCTGCTGATGGATTCTTCTGTCTTTTCGAAGCTCCAAATAATGGGAATATTTGGCCTTGTAGTCGTATATTCTTCCCATTGTAACCTCTATAGTCCTGTTGGTGATGTTATCAACAAACGCTCTATCGTGTGAAATTACCACAACTGCTTTCGCAGAATTGATCAGGAAATCCTCCAGCCATTGGATACTTTCGATGTCCATGTGGTTGGTAGGCTCATCCAGCAAGATCAAATCTGGTTTTTTCAAAAGTATCTTTGCCAATTCGATTCGCATTCTCCATCCACCCGAAAATTCAGATGTCTGACGCGTAAAATCTTCTCTTTCAAAGCCCAGACCCACCAAGATTTTCTCTACTTCGGCTTCGTAGTTGATTTCTTCAATCGCATAATATTTCTCACTCAGATCAGAAACACGCTCGATCAATTTCATATAATCATCCGATTCATAATCAGTACGGACTGTCAGCTGCTCGTTGATTTCATCGATCTCTGCTTTCATTTTAAAAACCTCCTGAAAGGCTTTCGATGCTTCTTCCATAACTGTGGAGCCATCTTTGGCAAGCAAATGCTGTGGAAGATATGCAATTACAGCCTCCTTTGGTGCCGAAATACTTCCGGTGGAAGGTTTGTTTTCGCCTGCAATTATCTTTAGAAGTGTAGATTTTCCTGCTCCATTTTTACCCATAAGGGCAATCTTATCATTTTCATTTATGGCAAAAGAAACATCGCTGAAAAGTGTCGTACCACCAAATTGTACCGAAATATCGTTAACTGTAATCATCTTAAAAAGTTAGAAGTTGGAAGCTGGAAGTTGGAAGACCAAAAACCGTCGCTTTTTTGAAGCTGCAAAGATAGAATAATACTGCAATTGGGCAATTGATAATTTTGATTGAAGAATATAAAGCAATTACATATTGGTCCCGTCCCGAAGCTTCGGGATTCAAAAATGCGAATGGATTTTCCTCTAGCCCCGACTGGAGGGAAAATCCTTTTTATTTTTTTTCTTTAAAAAAATAAAAAGATTTGGAAGGAAGGCGGGAACATGGATTGTTGAAATGCCCAAGTGTTTCGCTCCTAGATAGTATCCGGTTTTCAAATCTAAAAGCTTATTTTTGCAAAAAAATTACCATAGTGAATTATTTATCAGTAGAAAATATATCGAAATCTTTTGGCGAGAGAACGCTTTTTAAGGACATTTCGTTTGGAATCAATAAGGACCAGAAAATTGCTTTTATCGCGAAAAATGGCTCGGGTAAGACGTCGATTATGAAGATTATTAATGGCGAGGACGAGAGTGATACTGGGCAGGTTGTGGTGCGAAAGGATATTAAGATGGCGTTTTTGTCGCAGGATAATAATTTGCAGGAGGAGCTGACGATTGAGGAGAGTATTTTTGCGAGTGATAATGAGACGCTGAAGGTGATTCAGGAGTATGAAAAGGCGTTGGAAAATCCGGAGGATGAGGAAGCCTATCAAAAGGCTTTTGATAGAATGGACCAGCATGATGCTTGGGATTTTGAGACGCAGTTTAAGCAGATTTTGTTTAAATTGAAGTTGGAGGATTTTAAATTGAAGGTGAAAAATCTTTCGGGTGGACAGAAAAAAAGGCTGTCTTTGGCGATTATTTTGATTAGCCGTCCTGACCTTTTGATTTTGGATGAACCAACGAATCACTTGGATTTGGAGATGATCGAATGGTTGGAAAGTTATTTTGCGAAGGAAAATATCACGTTGTTTATGGTGACGCACGACCGTTTCTTTTTGGAGCGTGTTTGTAATGAAATCATTGAATTGGACAATGGGAAATTGTACCAATATAAAGGAAATTACTCCTATTATCTGGAGAAAAAAGAGGAGCGAATTGCTTCGGAAAATTCGAGTATTGACAAGGCTCAGAACTTGTTTAAGAAAGAGTTGGAATGGATGCGAAGACAGCCTAAGGCGAGAACGACAAAGAGTAAATCACGTCAGGATGATTTTTATGTAATCAAGGAGAAAGCCGAAAGCCGACGTAAGGAAAATAAAGTCGAGTTGGAAATCAATATGGAGCGAATGGGTAGCAAAATCATTGAGCTTCATAAGACTTCAAAGAAGTTTGACGATAAGGTTATCTTGGACAATTTCAGTTTTGATTTTCAGCGTGGCGAACGTATCGGGATTATCGGGAAGAACGGAACAGGGAAATCATCATTTTTGAATTTGTTGACGGGTACGATTCCTTTGGATTCTGGAAAAGTGGTTGTGGGTGAGACGATTAAGATTGGATATTATACGCAAAGCGGAATCAATCCGAAACCGGGACAGCGCGTTATTGATATTATTAAGGAGTACGGAGAATATATTCCGCTAACGAAAGGGAAGATTATTTCGGCATCGCAATTGCTGGAGCGTTTTCTTTTTGACAGCAAAAAACAATATGATTATGTAGAAAAATTGAGCGGTGGCGAGTTGAAACGACTGTATTTGTGTACGGTTTTGATTCAGAATCCAAATTTCTTGATTCTCGATGAGCCAACAAATGATTTGGATATCGTGACGTTGAATGTTTTGGAAAGTTTTCTTTTGGATTATCCGGGATGTTTGTTGGTGGTTTCGCACGATAGGTATTTTATGGACAAGATTGTGGATTTGCTTTTTGTTTTTAGAGGCGATGGAGTAATTGAGAATTTCCCTGGGAATTATTCGGATTTCAGGGCGTATGAGGACAGTGCAGATGTGCAACAAAAAGAAGATAATAAAACGGAGAAAAAAGCTTGGAAACAAAACAATCCGACTGGGAATTTGACGTTTAACGAGCAAAAGGAATTCCAGAAAATCGAGCGTGAGATTAAGGATTTGGAACTAGAAAAAGCGAAGATTGAATTGTTGTTTTCTGAAGGAAAAGTGGCTGATGCTGAGATTGAGAAAAGGGCGAATGAATTGCAGGTGATTATCAAAAAGATGGAAGATAAGGAAGAACGATGGTTTGAATTATCTGCTAAAATGGAAGGTTGATTCTCGCAAAGACGCGGAGACGCAAAGTTTTACTTTTGAAACATTAAGAAATTAAGTTTGATTAAGAAATATACAAAAAACCACAATTTGATTTAACTCGATTGTGGTTTTTTATTTTGATAAAACTTAAAATTAAAAGTACTTTGTATTTCAAAGTTTTTTATATTTGTCAAGAATTTAAACTTGAAACGTTATGAAAAACAAAAGATTTATGGGCATTTTGCTAGCAATAGCAGTGCTTTTGTGTATTCCTTTGATTGCAATGCAATTTACAAACGAAGTAGTTTGGACTTTATCAGACTTTATAATTGCAGGAATTCTGTTACTAGGAACTGGAATAGTGATTGAAATTGTAGCAAGAAATGTAAAGGAAAAAACAACAAAGATTACAATGATAATAGGAACATTTATTGTTCTTTTCTTGGTTTGGGCAGAAATGGCGGTGGGAATTTTTGGCAGCCCGATTGCTGGTTCATAAATATCTTAACGTTATGAAAAACAATTCAAACTTAATCAGTCAGCTATTTGGCGTAATCGTTTTTACGATTGGAATTTTAAATATTTTCCTTGTAGATTATAGACCGGGAATTATTTACATCCTCCTTTCTGCAATCTATTTTATCCCAGCTCAATCCATTACAAAAAACGAAACGAGGTTGAAGATTCTGAAAATATTTAAAATACTTTTTGGAATAATAATTATTTGGTTTACGCTAGGAGTTAGTGATCTTGGAGATATGTATCTATAAAAAAACCACAACTGACATTGTGGTTTTTTTATAGCTTAAATCTTTACCAAGCAATCGGATTATAATCTTTTAAGAATTTTCCGCTCCAATGTTTTCCTGTATTGATACCATCAAACAACGGATCCATCACTCTTGCGGCACCATCAACAATATCCAATGGCGGTTGAAAATCTTGCTCTTCTTGTTTTCTTTTTGCTAATTCTGCAGGATCTTCATCCGTTACCCAGCCTGTGTCAACGGCGTTCATAAAAATGCCGTCTTTAGCTAAAGTTCCTGCGGCAGTATGTGTTAACATATTCAAAGCGGCTTTCGCCATATTCGTGTGTGGATGGCGGTCTTCTTTGAAATCTCGGTAGAATTTGCCTTCCATTGCCGAAACGTTGATGATGTGTTTTTTGCCCGTGTTGTCTTTCTTCATTACTTCTGAAAGACGGTTGCAAAGAACAAATGGCGCTACGGAATTAACCAACTGCACTTCAATCATTTCCGTAGTTTCAATTTGACCTAATTTCAATCGCCAGCTGTTTGTTTTTCGTAAATCGACTTGTTGCAAATCGGCATCCAATTTTCCTTCCGGAAAAACTTCTTGTGCTACAAGAGTATTATCAAACGAATAAGGAATCTGCGATAATTTGGCGGAAGCCCTCAAACCAATTCCAGGTTCTGGTCCATGCCACGTTACCGGCATATTTTGGTTAGATGAAGCTCCGATGGTTAAGACTTTTAACTCTTCCAAACAATTCAAATGATCGTTCAGCAAGCTTTGAACATCGGGATGAAATTCTGAAATTGGCTTTTCTTCGTTTTCCATCATGTGCGTGTAAAATCCTGCAGGACGTCTTACTGTTTGTGCGGCATTATTGATCAAAATGTCCAATCGGCCGTATTTTTGTTCGATAAAATTGCAGAAAATTTCCACGCTTGGAATGTGTCGCAAATCCAATCCGTGGATTTTTAAACGATGTCCCCACTCTTTGAAATCTTCTTCTTTTGCGAAGCGAATTGCCGAGTCAACAGGAAAACGCGTCGTTGCAACAACTGTCGCTCCGCCTCGTAATAGCATCAACGTAATATGATAACCAATTTTCAAACGAGAACCTGTGATTACAGCAATTTGTCCGCTTACATCAGCCGTTTGAAAACGTTTTGCATAATTGAAATCACCACAATCGGTACACATCGTATCATAAAAATGATGCATTTTGGTAAATTTAGTTTTGCAAACGTAGCAGATTCTTGGCACTTTCAGTTCCAAAACTTCTTTGTTCAGAAGCTCATTTGAAGCCAATAATTTTGGAGCTACAAAAATACTTGCTTCTCTGGCCGAACGGATTCCAGTTTCTTTTCTAGCAGTTCTGTCCTTGTTTTCTTCCTTCTTTTTAGCTAAAGCTTTTGCATCTTTTTTTCTTTTGGCAAATTCTTCTCTGTCAGGTCTGGAAAATTTCCCCGCTGCTTTGATTAACGCGGTCCTTTGTTCTTTTGGAATTTCGAAAATTTGGGAAGTTTCTGCGTTTAATTGTTCCAAAATGGCAATGCATCGGTCAATCTCTTCGGCAGAAAGTATGTTTTTTGTTTCTATTTCTTCGTTCATCATTCTATGGAATTCCTTTTACGAATTCTTCGGATGCAAAGATAGTGTTTAAAGTCGCAAAGGAACAAAGTTTCAGAGTTGCAAAGTTTAGGCTATTGGCTTATCTCTTTTGGCTATTGCCTGTGAATTTGTATCTTCGCCACACTTATAAATTATGCAACATATCTTTAAATCTTATCTGAAATTTC
This sequence comes from Flavobacterium sp. PLA-1-15, assembly GCF_049060005.1. NCBI lineage: Bacteria > Pseudomonadati > Bacteroidota > Flavobacteriia > Flavobacteriales > Flavobacteriaceae > Flavobacterium > Flavobacterium sp. PLA-1-15. The sequence goes on from NZ_JBMGQS010000006.1 coordinate 124,560, forward strand.
TTTGGAAATCCACAAATGCTCACGGCGTTCATTCACCTTTTGTGTTTGATTTGGTTCGAAAATGTTTTTATGATATGACGGATTATCCCGAATATAAAGTTTTAAAAAATTACCGAAATGCACTTCTTCAAAATAAAAATACGATTGAAGTAACAGATTTTGGAGCCGGTTCACGGGTTTTTAAATCAAATACACGAGCGATAAATAAGATTGCAAAAAATGCTGGAATTTCGGCTAAAGATGCAGAACTTTTGTTTAGAATTGTAAATTATTTCAAGCCAACGAATATTTTAGAAATCGGAACTTCGTTAGGATTGGCTACTTCTGCCCTAGCGGTAAACAATTCTGCGGAAATTATCACTTTGGAAGGTTGTCAAGAAACCGCTAAAGTAGCTCAATTACAATTTCAAAAATTCAATTTCAATGTGAATTTAAAGGTAACAGAATTCAACGACTATCTGCAAACCTTAAACCTTAAACCTCTAACCTACAACCTTATCTACTTCGACGGAAATCATTCAAAAGATGCAACTTTAAACTATTTCGAATTGCTTTTGCCCACAATTTCCAACGAAACCGTTTGGATATTCGATGATATTCATTGGTCAGAAGGAATGGAAGAAGCTTGGGAAATCATAAAAAATCATCCGAAAGTAACTGTAACGGTTGATACGTTTCAATGGGGATTGGTCTTTTTTAGAAAAGAACAAGAAAAGGAACATTTTATCATTAGAACCAAAAAATCATTCTTTTTAGATAACATTTTAGGAGCAAAAAAACTTTGGGGTTTGCTTAAATAAAAAATGACTGCCATTATTGACAGTCATTTTTCTTCAAACTTTAAGAATGTTTATTCTTTAGCATCAGCATTTTCTTCTGCCTTAGCTCCCATTCTTTCCCATTTGAATTTTGGAGCGAATTTTAATTTCAATTCAGCAATTTTCAAGTTGTCTTTAGAAGATAAACCTTCTTTTTCTACTTTGTTTTTATGAGCATCTAAAGCTTCATACATTGCCTTGATATGGTCAAAATCTTCTCTCGAATAAGTGTTTTTATTAGCTTCAAATTCATTGTAGAAATCATTGTAAACTTTTAAGATATTATCCTTGTTTACCCATGAAAAATCCATGTTTTCTCCAATATTACCAGCTTTAAAATAAGCAGAACTCAAAGCTTGCTTTCTGTTTGCCGGATTGTTAGCAGCAACTTTTTCTGCTTCTGCTTCCATTTTAGCTTTTAGTTCAGCATATTTAGATTTTGCTTTTTCAACTCTGTTTTCCGCATTGGTTTTGTCTCCAGCATCTACAAGTGCCGCTTCTGCATTTGAAGTTTGTTCATCATACGCTGCATCAATTGATTCCCAATTTGCCTGAGCATCCGCAGCAGCAATATTGCTCACAGAATCTACATACTTTTCATATCGGTCTAAAGTTACTTCAGCATTCTTTTCTGCTTCGCTTTTACAAGATGTAAAACTTACAGCAACAACTGCTGCTCCTAATAATAAATTGATCTTTTTCATAATAATTGGTTTTTGATTTTATTTTAAACAAATGTAAGTCAAATATTAAATACAATCTTAATTTAAGTTAATATTTTATGAATAATTTAATATTTTACCGATTTAATATAAAAAATATACAAATTACATAACTTTAAAATTGAATTGTATAATACTATATCTTACCTAAAGTCTTATAATTATATCTGAAAGCTTGTAAATACTCGACATTATTAATGACAGATTTAAAAAAAACTTTTAACCTTTGCAAACAACCTCAATTATCATGAAAGTATATACTAAAACAGGAGACAAAGGAACAACAGCCTTATTTGGAGGCGATCGAGTTCCGAAACATCATATCCGAATTGAAAGTTATGGAACGGTCGATGAACTGAATTCTCACATCGGTTTAATCCGTGACCAAGAAATGAATGCTCATTATAAGGATATCTTGATTCAAATTCAAGACAGACTCTTTACAGTTGGTGCCATATTGGCCACACCTCCGGCAAAGGAGCTTCTAAAAAATGGAAAAGAACGATTAAATATTCCAAAAATTATTGAAGGCGACATTCAATTACTTGAAAATGAAATTGATGAAATGGAAAACAGCCTTCCCCAGATGACGCATTTCGTCTTGCCAGGCGGACATACAACCGTGTCATATTGTCACATTGCACGTTGTGTTTGCCGTCGAGCGGAACGATTATCAGTGCATTTAAATGAGATTGAGCCTACTGATGACTTCGTTATCAAGTACCTAAACCGACTTTCTGACTACCTTTTTGTCTTGGCACGGAAGTTGTCCTCAGACCTTCAAGCAGAAGAAGTAAAATGGATTCCAACTAAGTTATAGTTGAATAGTCTCTATGTTAATCTTATGTGAATTTTTAGGCATAAAATGCAGTGTTTTCAGCAATTGAGCCCTAATAATTTTAAACACGTTCTTAACTTTCTGAAAATAAACGAATTTTTACTTGACTATTTCAGTAAAAAATTTATTTTTGCATAAACTAAAAATCGATAGAAGATGTATTGGACATTAGAATTAGCATCCTATTTAAGCGATGCGCCGTGGCCAGCAACCAAAGACGAACTTATCGACTACGCTATTAGAGCGGGAGCTCCACTTGAAGTGGTTGAAAACCTACAATCTATAGAAGACGAAGGCGAGATTTACGAATCAATGGAAGAAATTTGGCCAGATTATCCAACCGACGAAGATTATCTTTGGAACGAGGATGAATATTAAAAAATAAAACCAATGAAAAAGTCTCGATTGAGGCTTTTTTTTTGGTTAAATTTGCACACATTTATTTAATAGAAATTATATTATTATGAGTTTCATAAACAGCATACTGAAAGCCTTTGTAGGTGACAAATCGGAGAAAGATGTAAAATCTTTACAACCTTACTTGACCAAGATCAAAGCGCTTGAAAGTAGCCTTGCTTCGTTATCCAACGACGAATTAAGAGCAAAAACAGTTGAGTTTAAAGCAAAAATCAAACAAGCCCGACTGGAAAAAGACACTAAAATTGAGTCTTTAAAGCTAGAAGTTGAAAAAACGCAAGATATTGACGCAAAAGAAGACATCTATGCTTCTATTGACGCTTTGGAAAAAGAAGCCTACGATCTTTCTGAAAAGACGTTGATGGAAATCCTTCCAGAAGCTTTTGCTGTTGTTAAAGAAACTGCCAGAAGATTTAAAGAAAATACCCAAATAAGAGTAAAATCTACTCCAAAGGACCTTGAACTTTCTGCTTCAAAAGCCTATATCACTATTGAAGGTGACGATGCTGTTTGGGCAAATTCTTGGAACGCAGCCGGAAAAGACATCACTTGGGACATGATCCATTACGATGTTCAGTTAATAGGTGGTATGGTGTTGCACCAAGGAAAAGTAGCCGAGATGCAAACGGGTGAAGGAAAAACATTAGTGGCAACTTTACCTCTTTATCTGAATGCCTTGACAGGAAACGGAGTACACTTGGTAACGGTGAACGACTACCTTGCAAAACGTGATAGTACATGGAAAGCACCTCTTTTTGAATTCCACGGAATTACCGTTGATTGTATCGACAACCACCAGCCAAACTCTGACGCAAGAAGAAAAGCATACGAAGCGGATATTACTTATGGAACAAATAACGAATTTGGTTTCGATTATTTGAGAGACAATATGGCACATTCGCCAGCTGATTTGGTTCAAAGAAAACATAACTATGCAATTGTCGATGAGGTCGATTCTGTATTGATTGATGACGCGAGAACGCCATTGATTATTTCAGGACCAGTTCCACAAGGAGACCGTCATGAGTTTAATGAATTGAAGCCAAAAGTTGAAAACCTAGTGAGCCTTCAAAGACAATTGGCAAATGGATTTTTAGCGGAAGCGAAAAGATTAATCAAAGAAGGAAACACTAAAGATGGTGGTTTCGTTTTGTTAAGGGCTTACAGAGCCTTGCCAAAAAACAAAGCTTTGATTAAATTCTTGAGTGAAGAAGGAATCAAACAATTGCTTCAAAAAACCGAAAATCAATACATGCAGGACAACAATCGTGACATGCATAAGATTGATGAAGCGTTGTATTTTGTAATCGAAGAAAAAAACAATCAAGTTGAATTGACCGATAACGGAATCAAATTCCTTTCGGGAGATACCGATAGCGATTTCTTCCTTTTACCAGACATCGGAACTGAAATTGCGCGAATTGAAAAATTAAACCTTGAAAAAGACGCTGAAGCGGAAGAAAAAGAAAAGCTTTTCCAAGATTTCTCTATCAAAAGCGAAAGAATCCATACGCTAACACAATTGCTTAAAGCCTATTCTTTATTCGAAAAAGATGTTGAATACGTGATCATGGACAACAAGATCATGATTGTTGACGAGCAAACGGGTCGTATCATGGACGGTCGTCGTTATTCGGATGGTTTGCACCAAGCAATTGAAGCCAAGGAAAATGTAAAAATCGAAGCGGCAACACAAACTTTTGCAACGGTAACGTTACAGAACTACTTTAGAATGTACAAAAAACTGGGCGGTATGACAGGAACAGCAGTTACTGAAGCCGGCGAGTTATGGGAAATATATAAATTGGACGTGGTGGAAATTCCAACCAACCGTCCAATGGCTAGAAAAGACAAGGAAGATTTGATCTACAAAACTACGCGTGAAAAATTTAACGCAGTAATTGAAGATGTAACCGAACTTTCTGCTTCCGGAAGACCTGTTTTGATCGGAACAACTTCGGTTGAAATCTCAGAATTGTTAAGCCGTATGCTTAAAATGAGAGGTGTTACCCACAACGTTTTGAATGCAAAAATGCACAAGCAGGAAGCACAGATTGTTGAAGAAGCAGGAAAGCCAGGTGTTGTAACTATCGCAACGAATATGGCCGGTCGTGGTACCGATATTAAATTGACCGCTGAAGTTAAAGCGGCAGGTGGTTTGGCCATCATCGGTACAGAGCGTCATGATTCTCGTCGTGTTGACCGTCAGTTGAGAGGTCGTGCAGGACGTCAGGGAGATGTTGGTAGTTCCCAGTTCTATGTTTCTTTGGAAGACAACTTGATGCGTCTTTTTGGTTCTGAAAGAGTAGCCAAAGTAATGGACAGAATGGGATTGAAAGAAGGAGAAGTAATTCAGCATTCAATGATGACCAAGTCGATTGAAAGAGCTCAGAAAAAAGTAGAAGAAAACAACTTTGGTGTTCGTAAACGTCTATTGGAATACGATGATGTCATGAATGCACAACGTGAAGTAGTTTACAAACGTCGTCGCCACGCTTTACACGGTGAGCGTTTGAAAGTAGATATCGCGAATATGATTTACGATACTTGCGAACTTATTGCTTCTTCTAACAAAGAAACAAACGATTTCAAAAATTTCGAATTCGAATTGATCCGTTATTTCTCGATCACCTCACCAGTTTCTGAAAGTGATTTCGCGAAATTATCTGTTAATGAATTGGCCGGAAAAGTATACAAGGCGACTTTAGAATATTACACAGAAAAAACAGCAAGAAGTGCCAGAGAGGCCTTCCCTATCATCAAGAATGTTTTTGAAAACGAAAACAATCAATTTGAAAGAATCGTAGTTCCATTTACAGATGGAATCAAGACTTTGAACGTGGTTACCGATTTGAAAAAAGCATACGACACTGAAGGTCAACAATTGATTGCCGATTTCGAAAAGAACATCACACTTGCCATTGTGGATGAAGCTTGGAAAAAGCACTTGCGTAAAATGGACGAATTAAAACAATCGGTTCAATTGGCCGTTCACGAACAAAAGGATCCATTGCTTATCTACAAATTCGAAGCATTCAAATTATTCAGCAACATGTTGAACGGTGTGAACAAAGAAGTAGTTTCGTTCTTGTTCAAAGGTGATTTGCCACAGCAACAAAATGCTCCAGCAATTCAAGAAGCAAAAGAAGTGGTTCGCCCAAAAGAAAAATTGACGATTTCTAAAGATGAAATTCCAAACAGCGAGCAAGCATCTGCCGAAAATCATGAAGCCGGACAAACACAACAACGTCAGGTTACGGAAACGATTACACGCGATCAGCCGAAAATCAACCGTAATGACAATGTTACCGTGAAACACATCATGAGCGGAAAAACCGAAACGATGAAATACAAAAAAGCTGAAACGCTTTTATCAACTGGAGAATGGGTTATCGTTAACGAATAACAAATTTTCATTTCAAATAGAATTCCCCAATTGCAATTGTAATTGGGGATTTTTTTTTGCTAAGCTAACTATAAGATGAAAAATTTAATTTTTTAGATTTTCTAATTCTTACATTTGAATAAATTTTAAAAATGGAAAAAACAAAAGAACTCATAAAATTGTTATTGGCAGATTTCGAATTGGAAAACGAAGATGAAATCATCGCAAATCTTACTTTGGCAAAAGAAAATCCGACCGAATATCTGAAAGAAAATGATGCAGAATGGCTGGAGGAATTTGCCCCAGAAGATGCCCTGCAATTTGCCATTATCAATGAAATCTATGATTTTATAATCGTTGGAGATAAGATTGATGAAATCCACGAACTAATTGTAGACGAGTTTGAAGGCGATTTTCCTGAATATCCTTATGAACTGAAATTGAATACACAGGAATATCTAGAATGGGTTTCCCTACAAATTGACGAAAATTATCCTGATCTGGAACTGATTGAATTCGGAGACAGCTTTAGCGATTCGATTCAATTGTTATTGGTTCTGAAAAAAGATGTTGCTCGAATTAAAGAACTTGCATCAGAATTTGACATCCGTTGTAATAGGGCTGATGAAATTTTGAAGCTATAAGTTTGCAATGATTTCGTGATGCATCAAATCCTCAAATTAAATACTAATTTGAGGATTTTTTTATTCCTCAAACTCTTAACAACTTCTTTAAAATCTAAATTTTCGATGATTAAAAAATCGAATTATCTGATTATCTTTGCGCAAGTTTAACTTTAAGACATACAATGAAGCGCAACACACAACAACTAAACAATTTATGCATTCAAGTAAGAAGAGACATTCTTAGAATGGTTCATGCAGTAAATTCAGGCCATCCGGGAGGTTCTCTTGGCTGTACAGAATTTCTTGTAGCTCTTTATCAAAATCTAATGGACCGCAAGGAAGGTTTTGACATGAACGGTATCGGGGAAGATTTGTTCTTTCTTTCAAACGGACATATTTCGCCTGTTTTCTACAGCGTTTTGGCCAGAAGCGGTTACTTTCCGGTTTCAGAATTGGCGACTTTCCGTCATATCAATTCTCGTCTTCAAGGACATCCAACAACACACGAAGGATTACCTGGAGTAAGAGTTGCATCTGGTTCATTAGGACAAGGTTTGTCAGTAGCCATTGGTGCTGCTCAAGCAAAAAAACTGAACAACGACAATCATTTGATTTATGCACTTCTTGGTGATGGAGAATTACAAGAAGGACAAAACTGGGAAGCGATCATGTATGCTTCTGCAAAAAAAGTAGACAACCTTATTGCTACTATCGACCTTAATGGAAAACAGATTGACGGAACTACCGATGATGTTTTGAACATGGGAAGCGTTCGTGCAAAATTTGAAGCTTTTGACTGGCATGTTATCGACATCAAAGAAGGAAATAATATCGAAGCTATCATTGCTGGTATGACAGAAGCAAAATCAAAGACTGGAAATGGAAAACCGGTTTGTGTTTTGTTGCATACCGAAATGGGTAATGGTGTAGATTATATGATGTACAGCCACGCTTGGCACGGAAAAGCGCCAAACGACGAACAATTGGCGACAGCATTAACTCAAAACTATTGTGAAGGCGAAAGCGACTATTAATGATGAGTTATAAATTATAAGTTATGAATAATTTCATATTCTTTTAATTTTTAAATCCTTCAATTTAAATCAAAATGAAAAAATATACAAATACAGGAAGTAAAGATACTCGTTCAGGTTTTGGAGCGGGAATGACAGAATTAGGTCAGAAAAATGAAAATGTTGTGGCCCTTTGTGCGGATTTAATTGGATCATTAAAATTTGATGAATTCAAAAAAAATCACCCAGAGCGTTTCTTTCAAATCGGAATTGCTGAAGCCAACATGATTGGTATTGCGGCAGGTTTGACCATCGGTGGAAAAATTCCATTTACCGGAACTTTTGCCAACTTTTCTACAGGAAGAGTTTACGATCAGATCCGTCAGTCGGTAGCTTATTCTGATAAAAATGTAAAAATTTGTGCTTCTCACGCAGGTCTTACTTTGGGAGAAGATGGCGCAACTCACCAAATCCTTGAAGACATCGGCTTAATGAAAATGTTACCAGGAATGACCGTAATCAACACTTGCGATTATAACCAAACTAAAGCTGCTACATTAGCATTGGCTGACCACCACGGACCAGCTTACTTGCGTTTTGGTCGTCCAGTTGTGCCAAACTTTATGCCTGCTGACGAACCTTTCGTAATTGGAAAAGCAATTTTATTAAACGAAGGTTCTGACGTAACGATTGTTGCTACAGGACATTTGGTATGGGAAGCCCTTGTTGCCGCCGAAGCTTTGGAAGCAAAAGGAATTTCTGCTGAAGTAATTAACATCCACACCATCAAACCTTTGGATGAAGAGGCAATCTTAAAATCGTTGGCAAAAACAAAATGTATTGTCACTGCAGAAGAACACAATATTCTTGGTGGTTTGGGAGAAAGCGTTGCGAGAGTTTTATCTGCGAACAGTCCGGCTCCACAGGAGTTTGTAGCAGTTAACGATAGCTTCGGAGAATCTGGAACACCAGAACAATTGATGGAAAAATACAAGCTGAACAACCAAGCAATTGTGGAAGCTGTTGAAAGAGTAATGAAAAGAAAATAATATTTCTTTCCTTATTTATATAAAAAATCCAGTTCAATGAACTGGATTTTTTTGTTTGTATTACATTCTCTATTTTAGTGACAAGTAGGATCTAAATGTCTTCTTAAACGAGCTGGATTTGTATAGTCCACATTTGCTGGGTTTGAATCACAGTTTGGAATACCACGTGTTTCAGTTTCATCTTCTGGTGTCGCAGGATTGTCTACAATAGGATCGAATGGATAATACTTGCTTGGACCAGTATAGGGAACATCCTCTCCTGTCGGCTTAGTAATTTCTCTTATTGTAAGATATCCATCGCCATCATCATCTACATCCAAGAAATCAGGTATGCCATCACCATCGGTATCTATTGTATAAGGGTCTTCACTTCCAAAACTTTCGTATTTTGTTTTTACACCATCTCTGTCGTGATCTCTTTCTCTTATTTTGTGCAGCCTAACCGTAAAAACCAGAGGCGAATAAGAAGGTATGTTGTCCTGATATCTGTTGAAGTAACCTAAACCAGAAGGAATAAATACCACTCCAGATCCATAGTTACTAAAAGTAATTTCTCCCGTATCAGGATTTTCACTAGAATCGCCACTCTTCAACAAAGAGGTAAATTGCCTGAATCCAGAAATAACACTTATCTCGGTAGAGCTTATTTGTGGAAAGGTAAACCATGTCGGCGAGTTTCTTATATCAAATTGTGAGTTATCAAGTGTCCAGCCTCTATATGTTACAAAAG
>NZ_JBMGQS010000007.1:0-132732 GCF_049060005.1 Flavobacterium sp. PLA-1-15
TAGCGGTTGAAGATGCTGATCTCCCTTACATTGTATCCTGTCAGGTCAAAACTGTCGTTCTTGTCGTTGCCGTCTGGGGAGATACCTTTTTGGATTTTACAAGAAGTATTGGCAACCGTTATAGGTTCGCTTACAGAACATCCATCTGCAGTGGTTACCGTTACGGTAAATGTTCCTGGAGATTTCAAGATGATTGTATTACCCTCAGCTGTATTCTCGAAAACCGCATTATTTGATGCTGACCAAACATAAGTTGATGTAAGAGGGTCAAACGATCCATTCGATGGTATTGCGACAAGTTTGTAATTATTTGAATCACATCCTTGCTCAAATTCAACTTGTATTGAAGTTGTATTTTCATCTACATCTGTTTGGAATGAAGATATACATCCTAGAATATCAACTTCTAAAGTATAAGTACCAACTTCGTTAGCTGTAAAAGTTGCTCCTTGACCTTCAACACCACTTGGAGTAGTCCATGTGTAGGTTGCGTCAGGATTGTTTATATCAAAATTGGTAGGCGTGAATGATAAAGTTACGTTCTGACCTGGGCATATCACGTAAGGTTCACCATCGAACGCTATTTGCCAATTTGCTACACTTTCTCCAACAGTAATTGTTTCTGGACCACTGATACAGCCTTGAATATCTACCATTACTGAATAGGTTCCTGGAGCATCAATAGTTGTTGAATTAGTCGTTGAAACTACTTCGCTTCCATCTACCAAAGTAAATGTATAAGTAACTGGCAATCCGTTTGGATTATTTGTAACATTCACAGAGAGTGTTCCAGTTTCATCTGGACATAAATCAGCTGGAGCTGTCAAGTCGAAGATCCAAGTTGTGTTTGCATTTGTAATTTCAAATGTTTGAGTAGCAATACAACCTGAATTGTTTACGGTTACTGTATAAGTACCATATCCTGCTTCTCCATTGATTGTTAATGAACCTGAAGTTTCGGCAAGTGTATCTGTGCCAAATGTCCAAGTATAACTTACTAGAGCTGGATCAAAATTATTGTTTGTTGGAGAAACTGTGATCGTTGTGGTTCCTTCTGGACAAATTTCTTTTGAACCTAATAATGTAAATTGAGGCGTAAGGTCTTGAACAATCAAATCAAAATCAACCACTTGGAAACATGAAGTTCCTAAGTAATTTACCCTTACATAAATAGTTTGACCGTTTGTTCCTGGGAATTCTTCCAAATCTTCAACCGGAATAGCATTTTCCAAAACATTGTTTTCAGCATCTTCTATTGTCAAGAAATAGATAGCTTCGTGCGTAGCAGGTGCAAAAGGAGATAAAATCTGTACTCTCGTAGCCTCTAAGTTGAATATTCCATTTCCTGAAGCATCACATAGTACTAAGTCATTTGGAGTTACTGCATTTTCATCAATAAAGTATTCTACGATAACTGAATCTTCAGTAACACAATCAGTTCCTATGAAGGTTGATTGAATTTTATATGTTCCTTGTTGCGTTACAAGTAAAACAGGTTGTGTTTCGCCTGGAATAGGTTCAGTACTGTCGTTTAGGAACCATTCGATATTATACAAAGTTGGGTTTAAACCTGAATCCAATGTTACAACATCACCTTCACAAATCGCAGTTCCTTCAGAAACTAAGAAATCTTCTGGAAGTTCTATATTACCGATGTCAAAACTTCCTCCTTTTAGGAATACCGCAGAATCCAACGAAGTATCTTCTCCGAAAGGACCATAATCTGCAATTACCATCTTAATATGATAGGTGTTTCCTGGAATCATTGTGTAAATCCCTAATGTAGTAGCAGTTAAAGGACGCGTAACACCATTGAAATTGATATTTGCTCCAATTTCTCCCGCCTCATTAGCATAATAATTTTCAAAATGCTCTACATTTTGTGATTCACATTGAGAATTATATTGTCCATCTCGAATGTTAAGTACTGAAACTGGAATTGTAGTACCAGGGATAACGGCTAAGTTTATAGGAGCTGTACCTGCTGTTACATCTGTTAGTATAAAAGCAAAAGCATCACTATAATCACACTGATAAGTTCCGTATTCTTCAGAAGCAAAAATAAAATCAAAATTGATAAAATCTTGCAGTGCTACGAAATCAAATTCTAAAGAGGTGGCATTTGCTAAAGTTCCAGTAATAGGAGGGTCTTGTGCTGCTAAAATTGCAGATAAATCTGCGTCTCCGCCAAGACCACCGTTAGAAAGTACACTGTTATTTGGTCCTGGAGCAGCCATTGCGCTACCACAAGTAAGGACAATACCATCTTCGAATGGGAAATCTGACTGATCTTTATTGAAATATCCAATTCCGTTTGTAGTTGCAGTTGTACCTGTTGAATAAGTGATATTAGTTACCGTTGCACATTCTGATTTGATAAGAATATCGGTTACCAACTGTTCTTTGGTATATAAACTGGTGCTTACTGTGATTGGAGGCAAGATTGTGCCTATGCATAAATCAAATGTTATGTCTTGAAGCGTACTTGCTGCTGACCAAACTCTTATTATATATGTATTTCCAACAGTCAATCCATCTGCAATACTTTGATTATCAGCGCTACAGTATTCTAATACTAAGCTGTTGCAATCAACGCCTCCGTATAATGAATGATTAAGATCATCACTTAAACTTCCTACAACATTTTTTAGATCGATGATGTGTTTAGGACTGGTTGCAACAAATTTAAACCAAACGTCATCATCTTCTGCTCCCGCACAGCTGCTCGACTGTGGAGAAGCTGTTGCACCAGTAATAGCTCCAGGAGTTACTGTATTACATACCAATCCGTCGTTAACAGTTGCAACAATCGCCGTAGAACATTCGTCATTGGTAACTGGGGCAGGAGTAGTGATACATAAAGTAAAAGAGCTGTTTCTTGGATTGGTTGCTGTACTTGTTTCTTTAGAAAATACTCTTATTTTGTAGGTTGTATTGATTGTTAAATTGTTTGCAATACTAACATTCGGATCACTGCAATAAAGTTGTACCAGATTATCACAATCTGTTCCTTCGTATAGAACATGATTAATGTCTGTTGAAGTTCCAACAATATTACTAAAAGTAATGATATGGATATTTGAAGTAGCCACAAAGCTGTACCAAATATCATCATCTTTACCTCCACTACAAGTTGTTCCTTGAGTTGAGAGTGTTCCTCCTAATGTATTTCCAGTAACAGAATCTGCACAAACTCTAGTTGGATTTACAGGAACTTGAGTTGCCGCGCTACATTCGTCATTTACAGGTTTTGTAATAAATGATTTAGGATTTAAGATTGTCCAAGTACTGATATCTGTTGGAGAACAAATTGCTCTTACATAATAGATATAGGCAGTTCCAGGTGTTAAGTCTTCAATGATGTATGGGTTTTCGTTTACATCTGTTAGATAATAGCCAGGAACACCGGTGTTTAAAGGAGTATAATTAACAGGAGGTATTGCTCCTACTGATGGTACTGCATAAACTTCCCACTGTTGTTCTGATCCGCCAGCTGTCCAACTAAGTTGGGCAGTAGTTTGGGTAATATTCTCTACTAAAAGATTTGTTGGTTTAGGACAAGTTGGAGGCGTACAATGTCCTAATATATCGTCTGAATATAAAACCGTAAGGGGAGTTCCCTCGCCAGGCAGTTTTGTATAAATAATATCCGTAAACGGGCTTTGGATGGATACACCAATGTTTTGCGGGTTGCTACCTGCTACGCTCCAATACAAATCAATTGGAACATCAGTACAAAGTAAAACCTCAACACCATTGGCGTTATTGATTAAAGAAGCTCCTAATGTTTTAACAACGATTCCGTTTTGGCGAACCTCCATTCTTGCATTGTTCCAGCTATTACCGGTTGCAGTTGTCAATTTGAATCTGTAAAGACATTTATCTGTATCCGCACATGTAACGGTATTGAATACTATAGGGCCTGTCCATGTACTTGGATCATTTCCACCACACACTGCTCTTACATAATAGTAATAAATTGTAGCAGGATCAAGATCTGTTGGTGTTAGAGAAAGTGCTCCTGTTAATCCAGGGTAATATCTGTCTCCAGATGTAACAACTGGAACCACGCCCGGAGCTGCTGGAGCCTGAGCCTGAGGTCCTGCTTTTAATAATAAAACTTCCCACTCTGTTGCAACTCCACCTTCTTCCCACTTTAGTTCAGCACTGTTTAATGTAATACTTGTTTCTGTAACCGATTGGTTGATTGGTTTTGGACATGTAGGTAATGTAATAAAAGTATGAACAGCCGACCAAGGTGAATTGTTTGGTGTGTTACATACTACTCTCACATATACATCATATAATGTATCTGCCAATAAACCGTTTGGAATAGTGTGAGAGAAAGGAGTCGATGATCCATTCACTCCTGATGCCATTGGAGTTGACAATGCATCTGGTGCTGGTTGGCCTGAAAGAACATAATAAATTTCATATCCAACATTCTCCGTTCCTGGAGCTGTCCAATTTACGGTTGCTCCGATTGTTGTGACGAATGTTGTGTTTACTGCGGTTGGTGCAATATCACATCGTGGCGTATCACATTCTACTATACCATTATATACTACAGATCCAGGAGTACCAGTTCCAGCAGGTTTTGTAAAAATAGTTTGTCCGAATGAATTGATTATCGAAAGGATACATTGTTGTGGTTGACTACCTGCAGTTAACCAGAATACATCAAATGGGACGTTGTCACACATTGTTACTGTTATGTCAACTGGACCACCTCCGCCAGTAAATGTTCCACCAATTGTGTTTACTGGTGTTGATGCTGGAACTACCGGAAGAACAATTCCATTTTGTCTAATTTGCATTCTAGCACCGTTCCAACCATTATTCGCAGAATCGGTCATTCTAAAAGTATATGTACACTGGTCTTCAGGAGCACAAATGGCAGTATTAAATACAAATGGTCCTGCCCATGCACTGTAAACTCCAGGTGAACATTCAGAACGCACCCAATATTGATAAAGATGTGCAGTTTGTAATCCTGTTAATGGCATTCCAGCCACTCCATCATTGTCAATAAATTCAATATAGGTACCAGGGCCATTTGGTATTGGCTGGCCCGCATCTTGCACGGCAACTTGCCATGTAGTAGCTGTTTCAACTTCTGTCCAAGAGGCATTTCCTCCATCTAAAGTTGCATTTGCTTGATCAAAACCTAAACCTGTAGGCATTTCACAATTTTCATATTGTATGATAAGATTATAAGCGAATGTAGGTGTTTGAGAAGCCGAAGAAACTACGATATAATAATCTTCTCCTGCAACTACTGGAAAGTCATCTATGAGTCTTACATCTGAATTTGTATTTGCAACACCAGCCAAACAGCTGACACTAATGTCTGAACATTCATTATATACAAAAACAGATGTTCTTGCGGCACCTGGAGTCAATTTAATACTAATCAATCCAGCTGTTGGGGCAACAAATTTATAGATAACATCATTACCTGCTAGATAGTTTGTGCCCGTTGGTAAAGCGCCACAACCTGTTCCTTGGGAAGCCGTAATAAGATTAAGAAAATCTCCTGTGTTAGCGTCTGTTTCATAAGGAAGTGATGTTACGGTTATAGGATCAGTACATACTGTTCCGAAAGCGTATGTGCTAAAGAAAAAAGGACCTGCCCAATCACTGAATACATCATCATCACATTCTGCCCTCACATAGTATTTATAATCCATCCCTGGAATTAATCCAGTTGCAGTAAAACTAGTTGCACTACTTGAAGTATCCATAACTAATGGGCTGTCATCCCCAGGCTGAGAAGCGGTTGCAGGAACCACAGCATATTGAAAATTAATAGCTGTTCCTTGATGCAACCATGAAAGTAATGCCGATTCTGAAGCTATAGTAGGGACATCAAGTCCAGAAGGACTAAAGCATTTTTCTGTTACATTAACATCATCAATTATCCATCTGTCACCACCCATTCCAATAGTAGTTTGAGTATGAACCCTAACAAAAGCTATATATACTTGCTGACCAGCGGTTAAAGTTGGAGTAAGATTGACAATCTTTTCCTCAAAACTATCAAAAACCACATTCATTTCCGGCTCTGTCCAATCTTCTAATAATTGATATTGCGAAATATCTCCTTGATTGGCCACATCCGTAGAATATCGAACTTCATAAATAGTTCCTTGGTTACCACTGATGGCCTGATGGGCCTGAAAACGCAACTGTCCATTTTCAGGAACTGTTACGAGATGGGTGATCAAGAAATCCCTAGAAGTATTGTTTTGTCCAATTTCTTCAGTTCCAATAAACATAGATTGGGTCCCGTTGACAGTTGTTGCTGCGGCATTAACCAACCTCCAACTTTGGGCCATACCCACACCGTTGTCCGCTCTCATCCAATTCGTAGGAAGACCGCTTGGATAGGGCGTTATTTCGTCAAAATTCTGTGGGAATCCTTGCGAAAACCCATACAGGGAAAACAAAAAAGTTAATAATAAAAATGTAATTTTTTTCATAAAATGAAAATTTAGGTAGTTTAATATAGTTTCGTAGTTTAAGAATTTCCAAATTTAACAAAAATTAAGATTAATATGCGCAAAAACATTTATTTAACTAATTAATTTCTAATTGTTAAGATAAATATGTCTTAAGAAAATATCTTGTTAAAATTCATTACATTTTTATTAAACAGCAAGTATGTAAACATATGTTTTCAACATTTCATATATTTGAATTCTCAAAAAATAAATAATGCAAGCATTTCCGAACAAAAAAATTTACTTCGCATCCGATCAACACTTTGGAGCGCCTACAGCCGAAATGAGTTTTCCAAGAGAAAAACGTTTCGTGAAATGGCTGGATGAAATTAAAGTGGATGCCGAAGCTATTTTTTTATTGGGCGATTTATTTGATTTTTGGTTTGAATATAAAACTGTTGTTCCAAAAGGTTTTGTGCGGGTTTTAGGAAAGTTGGCTGAAATTCGCGATAGTGGGATTCCGATTTATTTCTTTGTTGGCAACCACGATTTGTGGATGTCCGATTATTTTGAAAAGGAATTGAACATTCCGGTTTACCACGATAATAAAGAATTTATTTTTGGAAATAAAACCTTCCTGATTGGTCACGGTGATGGAAAAGGCCCGGGCGACAAGGGGTATAAAAGAATGAAAAAAGTGTTTACCGCTCCATTCTCAAAATGGCTGTACAGATGGCTACATCCAGATATTGGCGTTACTTTGGCGCAATATCTTTCGGTTAAAAACAAGTTGATTTCGGGCGATACAGATGTGAAATTCTTAGGAGAAGAAAACGAATGGTTGGTTCTTTATGCCAAACGAAAGCTCGAAACGAAGCATTATAATTACTTTATTTTTGGACACCGTCATTTGCCGATGAAGCTTACGGTTGGAGAAAACTCAGAATATGTAAATCTCGGTGATTGGATTGGTTATTTTACCTATGGTGTTTTTGATGGCGAAAACTTTGAACTGAAGGAATACAAAAATTAGTTCATACCCACTCCATAAATATATTCTTCTAGTTTTATTTTGAATAAAGTGCCTTCCACAAGGTCTTTTATTGAGTCGAGTTCCTTCATAGAAACGGCCAAATCTATTTGTGAAACTGGCGTTTTGAGCAAGAATTTCGCACAACGATGCTTCATTTCGCAGTTTTCACAGCATCCGTTTCGTCTAGCACTTTCTTCAATTAAGGTCACAAAATGCTTCAATTCCGGAACCGTAAAATAGAAACCGGTTTCCTTGAAAACCAATTGTATTTTCTCTGATTTCACTACATTTCGCTCTTTCCAATAAAAAGACATTCCGAAGTCGTTGTAATAAATTTGCTCAATTCCTTTCATATAACTTAAGGGCTAATTTGAAACAAATATACTATTTTATTTATACTCATTCTAAATAGAATTGTTAAAGTATAAATTTTGCGGAAATTTTATTTGATGAATTCTGATTCCAATGGCGAAGCTAGCCTGATGGAAATGAAAATCCTTTTGCTTGAAAATGTATTTTTTGCTGATAGAAAAGAGCGACCAACGGAAGCTCCTTTTGTATCTTGCAAAAAACCATTTTCAAGTGAAAGATTGTAATGTACAGCAAGAAAAGCTCTTGAAATTAATTATCCTCTTTAATGTCTTTTAGACGAAGTTGAAGCGTAACGTTGCCGTTCCATTCGTTTTCATCGATGCAATAAACGGCTTGAAACGGTTGGCGATGAGTCGTAATTTCCAATTTATTTCCAAGTCCGAAACCAATTCCGGCAATTCCTTCCGAATTATTTTGCTTGATAAAAAGCCGGATATGCTCTTCGGCCTGACCGATTTTTTTACCAAATCCAGTATCGATTACGCTTTTGGAAATGAAAACGGGTGTCATATTTTGCGGTCCAAAAGGCTCAAACTGTTTGAGTATTCTGATGAATTTTGGAGTTATGTCAGAAAAGTTTAGTTCGGCATCAATCAATACTTCTGGCACTAGCGACTCTTCTTGAATGGTCTCTTTTACGATTTTTTCGAAAGCATTCTTGAAATCTTGATAATTTTCCTCCTTTAAAGTCAAACCAGCAGCATACATGTGTCCGCCAAATTGCTCTAGACGTTCCGAGCAAGCTTCAAGCGCATTGTAGACATCAAAACCTTTTACGGAACGAGCCGAAGCAGCCAATTTATCGCCACTTTTTGTGAAGACCAAAGTTGGGCGGTAATAGGTTTCGATAAGTCTTGAAGCTACGATTCCGATGACGCCTTTGTGCCAATTTTCATGGTAAACTACTGTTGAAAAACGTTCAGCTTCATCCTTTTCAATGATTTGGTTTAAGGCTTCAATCGTTATTTGCTTGTCGAGTTCTTTTCTGTCGACATTGTATTTTTCGATTTCGGAAGCAAATTGAACGGCTTGTTCAAAATCGAATTCCGACAGCAATTCAACCGCATGATTGCCGTGTTTGATTCTCCCTGCAGCGTTGATTCTTGGTGCGATGATGAAAACCACATCGGTAATATCCAAAACTTTTTTCTTCACTTGATGGATCAATGCCTTGATTCCCGGACGCGGATTGGAGTTTATGACTTCGAGTCCGAACTTTGCGAGAATCCTGTTTTCTCCCGTCATCGGAACAATATCGGCTGCGATTGCTGTTGCAACCAAATCCAAATAAGGCAACACCTCTTCAATGGTTTCCCCTTTGTTTTTGCCCAATGCCTGAATCAGTTTGAAACCAATTCCGCAACCGCATAATTCATCATACGGATAGTTGCAATCCTGTCTCTTGGGATCTAAAACGGCTACGGCTTCTGGAAGAAATTCTCCCGGGCGGTGGTGGTCACAAATGATGAAATCGATGTTTCGTTCTTTGGCGTAAGCCACATGTTCGATTGATTTTATACCGCAATCCAAGGCAATTATCAATGAAATTCCATTATCATCGGCATAATCGATTCCTTTGAAGGAAACACCATAACCTTCGTCGTAACGGTCGGGAATGTAAGTGGCAACATTCAGATAATAGGATTTCAAATAGGAAGCAACGAGCGAAACGGCTGTCGTTCCATCGACGTCATAATCACCGAAAACCATAATGTTTTCATCGTTTTCGATGGCTTTTTCAATTCTTGAAACCGCCAAATCCATATCTTTCATCAGATACGGGTCGTGCAAATCATCTAAGGAAGGTCGGAAAAATTTTCGGGCATCTTCATAGGTTTCGATACCACGTTGCAGTAAAAGTGAAGCAATGTTTTCTTCAACATTTAGCGTTTGAGCCAAGCTTTTTATTTGGCTTGCTTCTGGTTTTGGTTTGATTGTCCAACGCATTTTTGTATGGCTTTTAAAAATTAAATATTTATTATTACAATTATTTATTTTTTGAATTTGAACCATTAAGGAATTAAGTTTCATTAAGCTAACAATGCCTTAATCTTTTTTAATTGCTTAATGGTTTAAAACCAATGCTTCTTCTTCAAATTGAATTCCATCCCAACCAAATTGCATAAAATTTCGAATATTTTGATGGTCGGTTGCTTCAGGATTTTGCAGAACATCTTTAAAATAATAAGCTCCGAAACAAGCCAATGTTGCTTCTTTTGAAAGATTGTTCAATTTCGCGAAAGCAAATATTTTACAAGAGCCATTATTTTCTCCTACATTATTATTTTGATTACCGTTTTGGAAAGCAGTTGGTGTAAATTCATAATTTGCTTCAATAACCTGTATTGTTTCTTGAAAGGTTATTGATTTTGGATTTGCTTGAAGTTGTTCTAAAAAAGCTGTAATGGTCATTATGATTTCGAATAATTAATGTTCACTTCCACTTTTGCAAATTGACGGAACATTTCCATCACGCCACAATATTTATCTACCGAAAGATAAACGATTTTATGAAGTTTTGCTTCGTCTAAATCCGTTCCAAAGAAATTATAATTTACACGAACGGTATGGTAAAATTTTGGATGCTCCTCGGTCAAATCGCCTTCGACATCAATGGTAAAAGTATCAATTTCAGCTCTCATTTTTTCAACCAACGAAGCAATGTCAATTCCCGTACAACCCGCTAATGAAGCCAGCATCATCGATTTTGGTCGCAAACAATCGTTGTTTCCACCAAACTCAGTATCCGAATCCATCTTTATGATTCCGCCCGGGTTTGTAGCTTCGAAAGTCATATTTCCGAGCCATTTTGTATATACTTGATGTGTGTTCATAAATTTAAAGATTGAAGGATTTAAAATTTAAAGATTAAAATCTTCGCAAATTTATTTCGTCGATTTCCCAGCAACCACAACCACAATTTCACCTTTTGGTGGTTTTGCTTCGAAGTGTTTCAAAACTTCTGTTGCTGTTCCTCGAACGTTTTCCTCGTGCAGTTTTGATAATTCTCTTGAAACACAAACTTGTCGGTCTTCGCCAAAATAGGTGATAAATTCCGCCAAGGTTTTTACCAATTTATGAGGCGAAACGTATAAGATCATCGTTCTCATTTCTTCGGCTAAAGCCAAATATCTCGTTTGTCTTCCTTTCTTTTCAGGAAGAAATCCTTCGAAAATAAATCGGTCGTTTGGCAAACCGCTATTGACCAAAGCGGGAACAAATGCGGTTGCACCTGGCAAACATTCAACTGTAATATTATTTTCAACACAAGCCCTTGTGAGCAAAAATCCAGGGTCGGAAATCGCCGGAGTTCCTGCGTCTGAAATTAAGGCAATGGTCTCACCGGCTTTTAATCTGGAAATTAAATTCTCAACCGTCTTGTGCTCGTTGTGCATGTGATGGCTGTGCATGTGCGTTCCGATTTCGAAATGCTTTAGCAATTTTCCGCTGGTTCGGGTATCTTCTGCTAAAATCAAATCGACTTCTTTCAAAACCCGAATCGCACGAAAAGTCATGTCTTCGAGGTTTCCGATTGGTGTTGGAACAATGTATAATTTTGACATTTATCTTATTTAAACTTTTGCTCTACAACTTCAAGAAAACGTGTTTCAAAATCTTCTTTTCCTTTCCAGTCATTGTAATCTGGTTTTACCAAATCTTCAATAAAATTTTTGGCATCTTGAAACGTGTTGAAGGTGTTCAATTGCGAAATTACTCTATTGAAATCTTCGTTGCTTCCGGCAAAAAGCTGGCTTACAAACCCAACCTTGTCGTTCAACCCGAATGTGATTCCTTTTGTAATCTTGATGCCATCGTATTGAGGAGCCTCAGGAAATTCTCTTTTAGCTGGTTCTTCGACTTCTTCTTTTTCTGGAGCTTCTTGAACTTCTTTGAATTCTTCGATTTCTTCTACCACTTCAGCCTTTACAGGTTCTGGTCCTTCCTCATGCTTCTTCTCGATTTCAGCCTTTATGAATTCCAATTCTTTATAATCAGAACCTAAGAAATCTTCAAAAATAATCTGGTGTCCCGATTCTTTCGCAACTTCTTCAACTTCGTCTTTTTTATCAAAAGCCAATTCAAAAGTGGGTACAAATAAATCTTCTTTTTTCTCTTCTGATTTGCTTTCTGCTGGAGTTTCTTCTTCCTCTTCTTCAACTGAAGGTTCTTCTTCTTTTTCAACCGCAACTGGCTCCTCTTCGTCTTCGCTTTCGGCTACAGCCTCTTTTTCAACATCCGAAACTTCTTCTTCTGGAGTTTCTTCTTCGGCAACTTCAACTGTTTCTTCTGCTTCTTTCTCTTCCGTTAACTCTTCTTCTGTTGCTTCATCGGTAGTTTCTTCCTCCACTTCATTTTCCTCCGTCACTTCTTCTTCCGCCTCAGATACATTTTCCTCTGGAGTTTCGGCTACAGTCGTTTCTTCAACTTCCTCGTTTGATGGTGTTTCTTCCACTACAACCTCTTCTTTTTCCTCAAAAGTCGCTTCCAATTTCTCTTCCACTTCCTTGTATCCGATAGTTGGTTTCGCCTCTCCGAAATTTTCTTCTACAAACCTTAAAACTGATAATTTCTCATACAGCTTTTGCGTTTCCTGATGCAGTTGCACCAGTTCCGATTTGTTTTTAAGCTTTAAAATTCTGTGTGCGATGCTGATTAATTCGGCTTCCAACTTTTTTTTCATAACTTTTAAAATTATAGTGAATAAGGCGTGTCTTTTTTAATATTTTTGTTATCGTTACAAAGTAAAAAAAACTAATCCTTTTTAAGGCTGAAAAATACAAAATGTTTCTCGAAAATACAGTAAATCATAAAGAACAATTTGGATGGATTGAAGTAATCTGCGGTTCGATGTTTTCGGGTAAAACCGAGGAACTCATTCGAAGGCTGAAAAGGGCTCAATTTGCCAAACAAAAAGTTGAAATTTTCAAGCCTTCTATCGACACCCGTTACCATGATGAGATGATTGTTTCACATGATACAAACGAAATCCGCTCGACTCCTGTTCCCGCTGCCGCAAACATTCGAATTTTGGCACAAGGATGTGATGTAGTTGGAATTGATGAAGCGCAGTTTTTTGATGATGAAATTGTATCCATTTGTAATGATTTGGCCAATTCAGGTATACGCGTTATCGTAGCCGGACTCGATATGGATTTTAAAGGAAATCCTTTCGGACCAATGCCTGCCTTGATGGCAACTGCCGAATATGTTACCAAAGTTCACGCCGTTTGTACCCGAACGGGAAATTTAGCCAATTATAGTTTTAGAAAAACCGATAGCGACAAATTGGTTATGCTTGGCGAAACGGAAGAATACGAGCCCTTAAGCCGTGCCGCTTATTTCAATGCAATGAAAAAAAACCAAGAGTAATTCCTACTTCAATATAATCAACAAATTTATTCAATTTTATATTTGTACGAACAAATTTATTATATTTGTACGTACAACATCATTCTTCTGTCTTATGGATGCAAAATTGACCTTAAAGTTTGACAAACAAATTGTTGAGAAAGCAAAAGAATATGCTTCAAAAAACAATAAAAGCTTGTCGCGAATTATAGAATCTTATCTTCAACTTCTAACTTCAAAAGAAAAAACAGAAGATACAGAAGAAATCGCTATTTCTGATTTTGTTAAAAGCCTTTCCATCAAAACGAATGTTCCTTCGGATTTGGATTATAAGAAAGAATACGGCGATTATTTAAATGAAAAATACAAATAAATGATACGCCTATTTTTAGACACTAATGTAATGTTGGATTTGCTTTGCGAAAGAAAACCATATTACGATTCCGTTGCGAAAATAATAATGCTGAAAGAAAATGATGAGATTCAATTGGCTGTTTCGTCACTTTCTTTTGCAACCTGTCACTATGTAATGTCTAAAATTACTGATAAAAAATCGGTTTCAGAAGTTTTAAAAAAGTTCAGAATTGTTTGCGAAGTTGCAGATGTTGATGAAAGCAATATCGACAAAAGCTTATTTTCAAAATTCAATGATTTTGAAGATGCCGTCCAATATTATTCCGCTTTAAAATCAAAATCGGATATTATCATTACTAGAAGCGCAAAGGATTTCAGTCTATCAGAAATCCCAGTTTTGTCTGCCGAAGAATTTCTTTCATCCATTAATAAAAAATAAAAATTGGCACTTTCCATCCAAAATATAATTCCTAAAATCGGAGCCGAATTCCACGGTACTAATCCCGATTCTAAAATAGACAATGTTTCCATCGACAGCCGTTCGTTGCAAAACAACCAATCAACTTTGTTTTTTGCTTTGGTTGGCCCGAATAACGACGCTCATATTTATCTTGAAGAACTTATTGCAAAAGGTGTTCAGAATTTTGTTGTGACATATATTCCTGAAAGCTTAAACAGCAAAGCTAATTTCTTAAAAGTAAAAAACACTACTGAAGCTTTACAGCAATTTGCTGTTTTTTACCGAAATCTATATTCGTTTCCTGTAATTGGAATCACGGGAAGCAACGGAAAAACCATCGTCAAGGAATGGTTGAATTTTTTATTGAGTCCGGATTACAATATCATTAGAAGTCCAAAGAGTTACAATTCACAAATTGGGGTTCCGCTTTCGGTTATTTCCATAAATGAAAAACACAATCTCGGAATTTTTGAAGCCGGAATTTCCACCATCAACGAGATGCAGAAACTCGAACCCATCATAAAACCAACTATCGGATTATTGACCAATATTGGTTCGGCTCACGATGAAGGTTTTTCGAATTTGGGCGAAAAAATAAAGGAAAAACTCAAGCTTTTTCCGAATGTTGACGTGTTGATATACAACAAAAACAAAACGATTGATGCTTTTATTAAAAATGTAAAAACGTTTACCTGGAGTTGTAAAGACAGGGAAGCAGATGTTTTTATTTCTAAAAAAACAATACTCGACAAGACGCTTTTGCATATTGATTTTGGCGACCATCATTTCGAAATCAAGATTCCATTTTTGGACGATGCTTCGATTGAAAATGCCATCCAATGTATGATGGTGCTGTTACATTTTGGCTACGACCATAAAACCATTGAAAACCGAATGGAGTTGCTTTTCCCTGTCGAAATGCGACTTAAAGTCAAAAATGGCATTAACAATTCGACTTTGATTGACGACAGTTACAGCTCGGATTTTCAATCGTTGAAAATTGCGTTGGATTTTCTCGAAAGCCAAAAGCATCACAAGAAAAAAACGTTGATTCTATCTGATATTTTCCAAAGTGGTTTAGACAAGGAAGAATTATATGCAAAGGTTTCGCAATTGATTATTTCGAATAAAATCAATCGTGTGATTGGTATCGGAAGTACCATTTCTGAATTTAAAAATAAATTTCTGAACAGCATCACTTTTCAAAATACTGAAGATTTTATCAATGCTTTTGATAGTTTGTCTTTCGGAAATGAAACTATATTAATCAAAGGAGCACGAACGTTTGAATTTGAAAAAATCGTGGCTTTGTTGGAAGAGAAAACACATGAAACGGTTTTGGAAATCAACCTCAACGCCATCAACCACAATCTGAATTTCTTTAAATCGAAATTAAATCCGGAAACGAAATTAATGGTGATGGTAAAGGCTTTTGGGTACGGAAATGGCGGTTTTGAAATTGCGAAATTGCTCGAACACCATAAAATTGATTATCTGGGTGTGGCTTTCGCCGATGAAGGAATTTCGCTAAAAACGGCTGGAATCACAACACAAATTATGGTTTTGAATCCCGAAAATACAAGCTTTCCTGCGATAATCCAGCATCAATTAGAACCTGAGATTTACTCGATAAAAGGCCTGAATGCCTTTTTGAAAATTACCGAACAGAAAAAATTACATCATTATCCAGTTCATATAAAACTCGACACCGGAATGCACCGACTCGGTTTTCAGGAAAATGATTTGGAAGAATTGATTGCTACTTTAAAAAATACGCCTTCGATAAAAGTAAAAAGCATCTTGTCGCACATGGCAACTAGTGACGATTTGAATCACAAGGAATTTGCGCTTTCGCAGATTGATTTGTTCGAAAAACTATCTTCAAAATTGATGAAAGAATTGAAAATCCAACCAATTCGTCATATTTTGAATACATCTGGAATTTCTAATTTTCCGGAAGCACAATATGACATGGTTCGTTTGGGTATTGGACTTTACGGCATTTCCAATGATTCGGAAGAACAACATTATTTGGAAAATGTAAGCACGTTGAAATCGATTATCTCCCAAATCAGAACCATTAATGAAGGCGAAAGTGTTGGCTATGGCCGAAGATTTATGGCGAACAAAACCACTAAAATTGCCACAATCCCAATTGGTTATGCCGATGGAATTTCGAGAAGTTGGGGAAACGGACTTGGTTTTGTAACCATAAACAATCAGAAAGCGTTTATTGTAGGGAGTATTTGCATGGACATGCTGATGGTAGATTGCTCCGAAATCAATTGCAAAGAAGGCGACCAAGTGATTATTTTCGGCGAAAGTCCAACCGTGAATTTAATTGCAGAAAAAACGCATACAATTCCGTATGAAATTCTGACCAGCATATCCCAAAGGGTAAAAAGGGTTTTTTACAGGGAATAAATTTTGCATAAATTTTAAATGTTAAAAAAATTATTTAATTTAGCTCAAACAAAAATTAACTAAACAAAAATTAAGACTATGGGAATGATTTCAGAATTTAAAGCCTTTGCGATGAAAGGCAATGTGGTGGACCTTGCAATCGGGGTTATCATTGGAGCTGCTTTTAGCAAGATTGTCACTTCTTTTATAGAAGATGTAATTACACCACTTTTACTAAAACCAGCTTTAGAAGCTGCAAATCTTACCAAACTGGAAGAACTTACCATTTTTGGTTCGGTAAAATACGGAATGTTTCTTTCTGCCGTTATTAACTTTTTAATCGTTGCATTCGTTTTGTTCCTTGTAATCAAAGGAATCAATGCTTCAAGAAAGAAAGAAGCTGCCGCTCCTGCTGCGCCACCTGCTCCAACCAATGAGGAAAAACTATTGATGGAAATTCGTGATGCGCTGAAAAATAGATAATTAGATAAATACCGCTGCATTATATATTCTAACTAAACCACGTCAAAAGGCGTGGTTCTTCTTTTTGTAAATTTTTAAAACAATTTGTTATATATTTTAAATTCGTTTTTTCAATTGTTTTATTATCTACTTTTGTACCATCAAAAAAATAACTCTTTTACTTTAATAAATATACAATATGAAAGTTGCTGTCGTTGGTGCTACCGGAATGGTTGGCGAAGTAATGCTTGAGGTTTTAGCAAAAAGAAATTTTCCTGTAACTGAATTGATTCCAGTTGCTTCTGAGAAATCAGTTGGAAAGGAAATCGAATTCAACGGAAAAAAATATAAGGTGGTTGGTTTGCAAACGGCAGTTGATATGAAAGCTGATATCGCTTTATTTTCGGCTGGTGGAGAAACTTCTTTGGAATGGGCTCCAAAATTTGCGGAAGCGGGAACAACTGTCATTGATAATTCTTCGGCTTGGAGAATGCACGCTGATAAGAAATTAATTGTTCCTGAAATCAATGCTTCAGAATTGACAAAAGACGACAAGATCATTGCTAATCCAAACTGCTCGACGATTCAGATGGTTTTGACTTTAGCACCATTACACAGAAAATACAACATAAAGAGAATCATTGTCTCCACTTACCAATCGATTACCGGAACTGGTGTGAAAGCCGTTCAGCAATTGGAAAACGAATATGCAGGAGTTCAAGGCGAAATGGCTTACAAATATCCAATCCACCGAAATGCAATTCCACAATGTGACGTTTTTGAAGACAACGGCTACACAAAGGAAGAAATGAAACTGGTTCGTGAAACCCAGAAAATTTTGGGCGATAAAACGATTGCTGTTACCGCAACTGCCGTTAGGGTTCCAATCGTTGGAGGTCATAGCGAAGCGGTGAATGTTGAGTTTTCGAATGACTTTGATGTGAACGATGTTCGTCAGATTTTGCATGAAACCGATGGCGTTGTGGTTCAAGATAACACGGATACTTACACGTATCCGATGCCAAAATATGCACAAGGAAAAGATGAAGTTTTTGTGGGAAGAATTCGTCGCGACGAAAGTCAACCGAATACTTTAAACATGTGGATTGTGGCGGATAATTTAAGAAAAGGAGCGGCTACAAACACTATTCAAATTGCTGAATATTTAGTTGCGAATAAATTGGTATAAAATCAATTAAAAAAATATTTTCAAATCCGTTTTATTTCTAGCATTTATAAAAATGTTAAAATAAAACGGATTCTTTTATTACCATATTACCTTTGCGTTTGATGAAGAAAAAATTTGCCATAATAAATCTGTCCTTGATGGTTACCGTATTGTTCGCAATACTGTTCCAATCACTGCATTCTTATGAGCACATTTTAGAGGATAAAGCTACGTTCACGCATCTTGATTCTTCCAAAAAGGACGTTCACGCAAACGACCATAACCACGAAAAATGTTTTGTCTGCGAATTTACCTTCAGTAGTTTCGTCGGAACTGAATTCACATCTTTTCAATTCAAGCAATCTTTTGAAGCTATTGCTTATAGCTTTTTTTACAATGAAACCCCTTCCTTTTTTTCAGGAAGCCAATCTTCACTTCGAGGTCCGCCTCAATCTAATTGCTAATTAATTTTGAGCATTTTGCTCTTTCTCGGACGGTTTTCTGCTGAAAATCAGTCCTAATTATCATTTTAGATTTTTCAAAAACCAATGCGCTATTTCATTGCTCTTGTTTTCCTATTTATTGGAAATCAATCGCTTGTATATTCCCAGAATACAGTCAGCGGGAAAATTACAAGCCAAAAAAACGAACCGCTTGATGGAGCTCACATTCATGCAGGTCAGCACTTTGCTGTCAGCAATCCTATTGGAACTTTTTCGATTGATTTGCCTTCCGGCCAAAATCGTATCGTGGTTTCCTATATTGGATACAAAACGGTTGACACGCTTTTGAATGTGACTAATGATGCCGTACTGAACATCAAATTGAAGGAAGATATTTCTGCTCTTTCTAATGTTGTTGTAAAGGACAAAAACATCAAGACCAACGCGACATCCGACAGGAAAGAACTCAAGATTGCGCAGCTCGAAAAATACAGCAGTGGCAGTCTGGGTGATGCGTTGAAGGAAATCAGCGGTGTATCTTCGTTGAAAACTGGAAATACGATTGTAAAGCCTGTCATCAATGGTTTACACAGCAGTCGGGTTTTGATCATCAACAACAATGTTCGTTTGGAAGACCAACAATGGGGATTGGAACACGCACCAAATCTCGACATCAATACAGCCGGAAAAGTTTCGGTCATAAAAGGTGCTTCGGGATTGCAATACGGTGGTGATGCAATTGCTGGCGTTGTGATTATTGAGCCTTTGCCTTTGCCTGTGAAAGATACGCTTTACGGAAAAACCATCCTGAACGGTGCTTCAAACGGTCGAGGTGGAAGTATTTCTTCATCGCTTTTCAAAGGCTATCAATCGGGTTGGAACTGGAATCTGCAAGGCACTTTTAAATATCTTGGCGATGTTGAAGCACCCGATTACGTACTTTCCAACACCGGAAACCGTGAAAAGAATTTCTCTGCCGGATTGGGTTATAAAGGTGAAAGCTCAGGCTATTCCGCTTTTTTCAGTTATTACAATGCAACCATCGGAATTTTAAGGGCATCGCATACTGGAAACATTGCCGATTTGGTGAACGCCATCGACAACGGAAGGCCAAGTACAATTAATGATTTCACGTATAATATCAATGCTCCAAAGCAGGAAGTGCAACATTATTTAGGCAAACTAAACTATTACCAGACATTTTCAAACTTTGGAAAACTGACCTTTCAATATGCTTTTCAGTTGAACAATCGTCTGGAATACGACATACGAAGAGGCGTTGCAAAAAACAAACCTTCTCTGGATTTGTCACTATCGACACATTCCATGCTTGTTGATTTGGAAACCTCTTCGAGTGAAATTTCAAAATATAAATTTGGAATCAGTGGGGTTTATCAGAACAATGTTGCCGATATTGATACAGGCGTTCGTCCTTTGATTCCTGATTATGACAAATATGAAGCGGGTGTTTACGGCATTGGCACATTTGCCATGGGTGAAAAATTAGAATTAGAAACCGGCTTTCGTTATGATTTCAGCCGAATCGATGCCACGAAGTTCTATCTTAAATCCAGATGGAACGAGCGGAATTATGATGCTGATTTTTCAGACATCATCATCGGAGATTTTGGAACACAATGGAAAACCAATCCTGTTTTTACCTATCATAATTTGTCGGGAAGCATCGGGACAAAATATCAAATCAATCCGAAGTTGAAATGGTTTTCCAATCTGAGTCTGGCAAGCAGAAGTCCGAATCCATCGGAACTGTTCAGCGACGGATTGCATCATTCTACAGGACAGATCGAATTGGGAGATTTGCGATTGGAGAAAGAGAAGGCTGTTAAAATTTCGACTGCTTTCGCTTACTCTTCCGATAAATTTGCTTTCGAAGTTAATCCTTATTTAAACCTCATCAATGATTTCACCTTGCTTGAACCAACAGGTTTGGAACAATCCAACAGAGGTGCTTTCCCTGTTTGGGACTACCGTCAAGTAAACGCCAGAATGATGGGGATTGATGTCAGTGCAGATTATGATTTTGCAAAAAACCTCAACTACCATTCAACATTTGCCTACGTTTATGGAGAAGACCAAGACAGCAAGGAAGCCTTGATAGACATGCCTCCTGTTAATTGGAACAACGAAATTCAATTCAGGAAACAAAACTGGAATAATCTGATTTTGGGGCTAAAAAGTGAATTGGTTTTTACCCAAAAACGCTTTCCTGACAATGATTTTATCGTCGATGTTCCGGTGGATGGGGAATTTGTTCCGACTTTAGTTGCCATCAGCCGGCCTCCAAAAGGCTACAATCAATTGCATTTCAGTTCTGAAATGAGCTTTGCGACTTTTGAAAAATCTAAGATTACAATCGGATTCAATATCCAAAACATTTTCAACACGAACTACCGAGATTACCTCAACCGTACCCGTTTTTATGTGGACGATATGGGGCGGAATTTCACGGTTCAATTAAAATTCAATTATTAAAAATTTAAAATTTACAAAAAATGAAAACCCTTAAATTAGTACCATTCGCTTTAATCGCATTGCTTTCTTTCAATTCTTGCAGTAACGACGATAACGCAAGCCTACCTGTAAACGAAGAGGAAGTAATTACAACCGTAACGGTAACACTTACGCCTGAAGGAGGAGGAATTCCAGTTGTTTTAACCTCAAGAGATCTGGATGGAGACGGTCCGAATGCACCCGTAATCACTTCAACTGGTAGCGTCGTAGCATTGACAACTTATAATGGAACCGTTTCCTTATTGAATGAATTGACCAATCCTGCCGACAACATTTCTCTTGAAGTATTAGAAGAAGGAGATGACCACCAATTCTTTTTCAACGCAACGGGAGGTTTGTCAGGAACATTCGCCTATGCTGACCAAGACGAAAATGGAGACCCAATTGGTTTGTCGTTTAAATTTACAGCTTCGGCCAATACCCAATCTGGAAATTTAACCGTAATCCTAAGACACGAGCCGAATAAAGCGGGAGCAAATGTTGCATCAGGAGATATTACAAATGCTGGTGGCGAAACAGATATTCAAGTTACATTTCCTGTAATTGTTCAATAATTGAATTAATTGACAATATAGAAAAACCGTTTCTCTGGGAACGGTTTTTTTTTATTACTCCAATTTTCATGCAATTAATTATCAATAGTTTACAAATTTATTGTTAAATTTATAAAATTAATAATCCTTTAAATATTTTATTATGAATTCAATGTTTACTAAAATCGTAAGAATTTTTCTTGGAGTGATTCTTCTAGTATCGGGACTCAACAAACTATTCGGATTTATTCCTACTCCTGCAGGCGATTTGATCGAATCATTTGGACGAGTAGATTACATCTTTCCTGTTGTAGCCGTTCTAGAAATTGTTATCGGAGCGATGCTTTTGGCAAAAAAATGGATCGCATTTGCCTTGATATTATTAGCGCCAATTGCCATCAATATTCTACTTTTTCATATCTATTTGGACTTTGCTGGAATTATCCCTGCCATAGTAATCGCAGTTTTAAATGGAATTTTGATTTATAAACATTGGTCACAATATAAACCGCTATTTAACTAATCTCTAACAATGGTTTTGTTATTTTTGTCAAAACCAAAACTTTCATCAATGAAAAAAGTACTTTTAACATTGGTTGTAACTTCTTCTATGACCACATTTGGACAAATCAATTATCCTAAGACTGAAAAAAAAGTAGTGGATAATTCTTATTTCGGAACCACTATTCATGACCCATACCGTTGGCTTGAAGATGATAAATCGGCTGAAACAGCATCTTGGGTAAAAGCCGAGAATGAAGTAACCTTCAATTATCTTGAAAAAATTCCCTTCAGAAAAAGCTTGAAGGAAAGAATGGAAAAGCTATGGAATTACGAAAAAATTTCAGCTCCATCAAAAAGAGGAAATTATACGTATTACTATAAAAACAACGGACTTCAAAACCAATCTGTTTTATACAGAAAAGACAAAAATGGCAAAGAGGAAGTTTTCCTAGACCCTAATACTTTTTCTGCAGATGGTTCTACTTCTTTGGCAAGTATGTCGTTTACTGAAGATGGTTCTTTAATGGCTTATGCAGTTTCGGAAGCAGGAAGCGATTGGAACAAAATCACGATCCTTGATGCTGTGACCAAGAAAAAACTGGAAACAGAAATCGTAGATGTAAAATTCAGTGGTATTTCGTGGTACAAAAACGAAGGTTTCTACTATTCAAGCTACGACAAACCTGAAGGAAGCCAGCTTTCGGCAAAAACAGATCAGCATAAGTTGTATTTCCATAAATTGGGAACGCCTCAAAAATCAGATAAGGTAATTTTTGGCGATAAGGAAAAAAGAAGATACGTTGGTGGTGGTGTTACAGAGGACAACCGCTATTTGATTATTTCTGCTTCTACATCTACTTCTGGAAACGAATTGTACATCAAAGATTTGACAAAACCAGACAGCAAGATTGTAACGATTGTAGATAATTTTGAAACCGACAACAGCATCATCGAAAATGTAGGTTCAAAATTATACATCATCACCAACAGAAATGCTCCTAACCAAAAGGTAGTTACTGTTGATGCTTCTAATCCAACTCCAGAAAACTGGAAGGATTTTATTCCAGAAACTAAAAACGTGCTTTCAGCAAACACTGGTAGCGGTTATATTTTCGCCCAATATATGAAAGATGCTGTTACACAGATAATGCAATACGATTATAATGGAAAATTGGTAAGAGAAGTCAAACTTCCAGGCGTAGGTTCTGCAGGTGGTTTTGGAGGTAAAAAGGACGAAAAAGTATTGTATTATTCGTTTACCAACTACACCACTCCGGGAACTATTTATTCGTTTGACCCAAAAACAGGTACTTCAAAAGAATACGAAAAGCCTAAGGTTGATTTCAATTCTGCCAATTACGAGAGCAAGCAAGTATTTTATACTTCAAAAGACGGAACAAAGGTTCCAATGATCATTACCCACAAAAAAGGTTTGAAACTGGACGGTAAAAATCCAACCATTCTTTATGCTTATGGTGGTTTCAACGTGAGCCTTACACCATCTTTCAGCGTTTCAAATGCGGTTTGGTTGGAGCAAGGTGGTATTTACGCTGTTGCGAATCTACGCGGTGGTGGCGAATACGGAAAAGAGTGGCACGATGCAGGAACACAATTGAAAAAACAAAACGTTTTTGACGATTTCATCGCTGCAGGCGAATATTTGATTGCTCAAAAATATACCTCTTCTGATTTCTTGGCCGTTCGCGGAGGATCAAACGGTGGTTTGCTGGTTGGAGCAGTAATGACGCAACGTCCAGACTTGATGAAAGTAGCTTTGCCAGCCGTTGGAGTATTGGATATGTTGCGTTACCATACCTTTACAGCCGGTGCTGGATGGGCTTATGATTACGGAACTGCCGAAGATTCTAAAGAAATGTTCGACTATTTAAAAGGCTATTCTCCCGTTCATAATGTAAAAGCAGGCGTTAAATACCCAGCAACCTTAATAACAACTGGAGATCATGACGACCGTGTGGTTCCAGCACACAGTTTTAAATTTGCAGCCGAATTGCAAGACAAACAAACGGGTCCAAATCCTGTTCTAATCAGAATCGAAACCAATGCAGGTCACGGAGCTGGAAAACCAGTTTCCAAAACAATCGAAGAGATTGTAGACATCCAAGCATTTACACTTTATAATATGGGATTCAAAGAATTGCCTAATAAAATATAAGCCCATTTTTGCTCCAAAACGAAAGCATCCGCCAATTATGACGGATGCTTTTTTATTTTCTATTCGTATCCTTAGGTAGGGACAAATCATACATTTAAAATCAATCTCTTTGTTAGGTTAAGTTGACCATTTCTCTGTAAAATCATACTATTTATTGGAAAGCATTAAAATACAAAAGGCCAGAATTGCTTCTGACCTTTTAACATGCGAATTAAATAACCTTTTAATTAATAATTAGCCTCCCATATATTCTCCTTCATCGCCACCTTCACGTCTTGGTTGTCTTTCTTTTTCATTTTTCTTTTTGTTGAATCTGTAAGTAAACGAAAGATTGATTTGTCTTTCTCTCCATTGCATTTCGCTATAAGAGTTCAGCGTATTAACGATATTTGTTTCATTAATTCTTTTTCTTGAATTGAAGATATCACTAACATTTAGAGAAATCGTTGCCTTTTCTTTCAGGATGTCTTTACTCAAGGCCATGTTAGCAGATAAAACGCCTAAGCTTTTTCCTTGGAAATTCCTTTGTGGCGCGTTGTAAGTACCGTTTAGTTGCCACTCTATTTTGTATGGCAACGTTACTTTAGAATTTACTCTTGCAAACCATCCTGTTGCAGTATTAGCCAAATCTACAACTTCCGTTTGCTGTACGTTGTTTACGGTTCTCAAATAACTGTATTCACCCATGGTTTCATTGCTAAAGAAGTTGAAATTACTGTTCAGCCTCCACCATTTGAATGGATTGTAGTTTAAGGTAAACTCGAAACCAAATCTTCTTTCTTCAGCCAAGTTGATAGGACCACTTAAAACAACCGGGATTCCATTAGAAAATTCTCCGTTTTCTCTTTTAACAAATTGAAAAACATCTTTTGTTCTATTGAAATAGGCTGATGTGCTCAATGTGACTTTCTTCCATTTTTTCAAGTATCCAAAATCAAATGCATCAGTCATTGCTGGATCGAGGTCTGGATTTCCTTGAAATACATTAATATCACTAGATCTATTTTGGAAAGGATTCAAGAATCTTCCTCTTGGTCTTTGAATTCTTCGGCTGTAGCTTAACGAGATGTTGGTTTCATCTGAAATTTCATAAGTAAAGAAAGCACTTGGGAAAAAATTGTTGTATTTTTTTGTATTGTAATCATCTGTTGACAATTGGTTTACATTGATTTTTGAATCTTCCCAACGAAGTCCGAACAAATAAGAAAACTTGCTGATTTTTGAACCAAATTGAGCATACAAAGCATTTACATTTTCCTTGTATTCAAAATCATTTGAAAGGTCAAAATTAGTATCATATCGATTTGTAGCAACATTCAATGAATCCGACTGAAATTTCACTATGTTCTCAGTAAAGCTTCCACGGTAACCCGCTTCGAAACGGCTGTTTTCTTTTATGGGCAAAACATAATCTGCTTGGAGCTGTGTTGTGGTTTGCTTTTGGTTATTGAAGGTTCTTTCGTCTGTATTTACGCTGTCAAAAATAGAAGCGCTGTCGTCATCTGTATTCAAAGAAACATTTCCGTCAAACGTCAATTGATGTCCGTCCTTTTTAAATTTCTTGATAAAATTTGTAGAATATTCTACGTTTTCACCATTCGAAACTTGATTGTTCAAACGGTTTCTTGTAGAAATCAAGTTCCTGTTTGTGTCATAATTATAGAAAACCGTATTATCGGGATTGTTTCCAGAATCGCTACGGTAAGAAAAAGTATTGGACCATGTTGTCGTTTCGGTTAGAAACCAATCAAATCCAAAGCTTCCGTTATAACCTTCCCTAACTCTTTCGTTATTTCTTCTTTCATCGATAAATCGATATTGAGCATTCGGGTTCAGATATTCAGTATCGGTCATGGAATTTCCAGGGCTCGTTCTATAATTATAACCTTGCGTAGTAAAAAAGTTAATGTTTTCATTCTTGAAGTTAACTGTTCCTGTAATACCATAAGTTTCGGGATCTCCAACAGTTGCTGTTACCACACCGTTTATTCCTTGATTTTTACCTTTTTTAAGCAAAATATTGATGATACCAGCACCACCTTCGGCATCATATCTTGCAGATGGATTGGTAATAATTTCTACCTTATCGATTACATCTGCGGGAATTTGGCGTAAAGCCTCTGCCATATTGATGGCGTTTGAAGGTCGGCCGTCAATTAAAATTCTCACGCTTTCGTTTCCACGAAGACTTACCGTACCATCGGCATCAACAGAAACGGAAGGCACGTTGTCTAGCACATCGCTTACGGTTCCGCCCTTTACAATCATGTCTTGCCCAACGTTGTACACTTTTTTATCGAGCTTCATACTTACGGTAGAAACTTCCTGACGAACCTCAACGGCATTCAGCATGGTAGCATCTTCTACCAAGGCAAAACTCCCAAGATTAGTATCTTTAAGAAGGCTTCGTTGTTTCATTTCAATTACTTTGAACGAAATAAATTCAACCTTTACATCATAAACTCCTGCATTGATTTCAAATTGAAATTCCCCTTTTGCATCGGTAATTCCTCCAGCTATGTCACTTGGATTTTTAGTATTCTGAAAAGTTACGGTAGTGTATTCTAACGGCTGATTGGTCACTTTGTCAATAACTTTTCCTGTTACTTTTACTTTTTTAGCTTGAGGTCTTTCTTGCGAAAAGCCTAAAAAAGAGATCATTAAAAGCAGTAAAGTTAATGCGCGCTGAAAATTTTTCATCAATTGAAATTTTAATTATCGGGATAAGACTGCAAAAGTACCTTTTGGTTTAAGCTCGATTTCACAAAGGTTTGTTAAAACATCAATTGAACTGTTCTAAATTATCGTGCTGATTTCCACAGGTGGTCTCCCGATGATGGCTTTATTTCCGTTTATCACGATTGGCCTTTCAATTAAAATTGGATTTGCAACCATTGCATCGATGATTTCTTCATCGGATAAATCTTTATTTTTAAAATTTTCCTTCCAAATAGTTTCATTCTGACGGACTAATTTCAAAGGCTCTACATTTAATTTCTTGATGATATCTTTCAGTTCTTTCTTTGACGGACTGTTTTCCAAGTATTTAATCACTTCAAACTCTTTTCCCGATTCTTCCAAGATAGCCAGACCTTCTCTGGATTTACCACATCGTGGATTGTGCAATATTTGTATCATATAAAATTTATTTTTTTACAAAGTAATAGAAATGAATTGAGAAATAAGGATTAAATTCGGACTAACAAACCCCGTTAAAAATTACAAGCTATGTTTATAGAACAAATGAACAACAAGAAATTCAATTTCATTCTTTATCTGCCTATTCCGTTGGGATTTATGTTTCTGATGATCGCCAATTACATCAGTAGTCAAGGAATGGATACAGAGAAGGTGATTCATGATTTAATTGATCAAATTGGTGTAAATCTCGCTTTTGTCTTACTTGTCGGTCCTTTATCATTTGCCTGTTTGTTTCTTCTCTTTTGGGTAAAAGTTTTACATCAGCAAAGCATCCGAAGCCTTACAACCTCTAGGCCAAAAGTTGATTGGGGCAGAATCTTGTTTTCTTTTTCACTATGGGCAACAATCACAATTGCAATGGTTTCTTTGGCCTATTTTTCTAGTCCGGAAAAGTATCAAGTGAATTTTCAGCCCGTTCCTTTTTTTACGTTTTTAATTTTGGCAATCTTGCTTATTCCGTTGCAAACAAGCTTCGAAGAATATTTTTTCAGAGGCTATCTGATGCAAGGAATTGGTGTGGCAACCAAAAGCAGGCTGTGGCCTTTCCTGATTACATCGATCCTGTTTGGTGTAATGCACATTGCCAATCCAGAAGTAGGCAAAATGGGCTATATCATCATGGTTTACTATATCGGAACTGGTTTTTTCTTGGGAATTTTAACCCTGATGGACGAAGGACTGGAATTGGCATTAGGATTTCACGCGGCGAATAATCTAATCGGAGCTTTACTAATTACCTCCGATTGGTCGGCATTTCAAACGCATTCCATCTTAAAAGACCTTTCAGAACCAAGTGCTGGCTTTGACGTAATTTTACCAGTGGTTGTAGTATTCCCGATTCTTTTATTTATCTTTAGTAAGAAGTACAATTGGACGGGGTGGAAAGAAAAACTAACCGGATCCATAAACAATAACCTAACTAATACAACCGAGCATGTATAACCCAACCTACCGTGATGTTCACAATAAATTCAAGCTCAACGGCTTTCATTTGGATCGTGATGATCTTTGCCGTGTGGCGTATAGCTTTATAAAAGAAGGCGAAGCTTTTGAAAAACCTGTCGGAGATTTTATACTCGATTGGTTTGACGATAAAGATTACATCGAAATGCAAACTTCTGGAAGCACCGGAATTCCAAAATTGATTCGCGTAAAGAAGCAAGCAATGGTCAACTCGTCTCTTGCCACAGGAGATTTTTTTGATTTGAGTCCAGGCGATAAAGTCTTGAACTGCCTTCCCGTAAAATATGTGGCAGGAAAACTGATGTTTGTTCGAAGTTTTATACTCGGTCTGGATATGGAGTTTGTGGCGCCAAGTTCAAGACCGCTCAAAAACAATGATGTTTTATATGATTTCTCCGCAATGGTACCGCTTCAGGCTCAAAATTCATTGGGAGAATTGCATCTGGTAAAAAAACTAATCGTTGGCGGAGCAAAAATCAATACTGCTTTGGAAGAAAAACTCCTAAAGCTGCCTACTAAGTCTTTTGAAACCTACGGAATGACCGAAACCGTCTCTCATATTGCTGCAAAAAGTGTTGGCGAAAAAAGCTTCAAAGTCCTGCCGAATGTCACGATTGAAAAAGACGACAGGGATTGCCTGGTTATTCACGCCCCAAATATTTCTGAAGAACCAATAGTCACCAATGACTTGGTTGATTTAATTTCCGAAACTGAATTTACGTTCTTGGGAAGATTAGACAATGTGATCAACAGTGGCGGTATAAAATTCAGTCCGGAAAAAATCGAAGAGAAGCTTTCTAAACTCATAGCCGACAAAAGATTCTTTATTGCCGGAGTTCCAGATGCCGATCTGGGAGAGAAATTAATCCTTGCGATTGAAGGTGAAAAATATGATCTACCGGCCACTCTTTTTGATAAATTGGACAAGTATGAAAAACCAAAAGAAGTTGTTTTCATTCCGCAATTTAAAGAAACCGGGAACGGAAAAATCATAAGAAAAGATTCGTTGCTATAAGCTTTCAGAAATATTCTCAAAGCATACTACAAAAAAAACTGCAAGCCTTGAAGCTTGCAGTTTTTTTTATAAAGCAATGGTCGATTGACTTAGAATGCCATTGTCTATTGAGTTTTTTCAAAACGTTGAGGTTCCAATCCCAGTTCTGTAAATGCTAAAGTTATGAAGGAGTGTTTTGGTGCAGTACCATTTTTTTAATCAGTACAATTTGCCCCAGGTGATAATAACTGTGTTCAATCATTGCATCGATGTTTCGTAGGTAAGTTCCATATTTCTCGTCTACAAAATTCTCGTCTAGTTTCTCTTCTTCCATTTGTTCAATCCATTCTGCAAATGCTTCAGAATCATTCCAGAATCTGTTCAGGAAATCCTCCCATTCTCCCTGCGAGGCAATAGGAGGGAAGTCAAAACTAAACATGTCCTTGATGTCCAGCGTGCCGCCTTCAAAAACATTGTTGATCCCGTTGATGTAGTAATGAATATGCTGTGCCAAGACAGCGATGGTATTCAAGGAAGCGATTTGGGTAGTTGCCGTTTCCCAATCCATATTGGCCAATTGGTCTTTATAATTTGTATTGGCTATCCAAGTCCCATTCAAGATAACTTCTCTAAAACGGTTGGCTATAATGTTGGTTTTTTTCATCTGATTCAGTACTTTTTATGTCCTAAAATTATAGAATTTCATCCGGAGAAAGACCATCAATCCCTTTCCAATCCTCCTTGTTGTAAATTCCAGCATCAACCTCAAATTTGATGACAAGTTTTGCAAGTTCTCTCATCTCTGCAGCATTGTCAGCATTAGTGAGGATACACTCAATCGCATATTCTTTCATTCCCTCAACTTGCTCAAACATTTTTTTGGCCACCTTTTCTTGTTTCTCCAAAGCCATGACGTATTGCGCTTCGGCTAATTTCTCATCAAGGATCTTGTCTTCATAATTGTCTATTATGCCATCAAAATTTTCAAATCCCTCTAGCATTTCATTCAGATCGTCGCCGTTTTTTTTAGCAGCTTCTTCGGCTATTTGTTTCACTTCCCTTAATATGTCGGGCTGTTCCAACAACGGTTGTGCCTCGAGCCAAGCCATCATTTCTTCATCGGTTCCCTCCAACATCAGTTCTAAAAGTTTTTGTCTGTACTTCATAGCTTTTCTTTTTAAGTTCTAACTCATTTTCGTTCATTGCAATGCTAAAAAACGAGCCCAATATAATAATTAAAAGCATTCCATAAAAAAACGGCAAGGATTTTAAGCTTGCCGTTTTTTTTGTTGCTCCTTTATTTTCTGAAATAAATTCAAAGAACCTATAAAGGAGAGTATGCAACCTGAAACCCACAACCAATAGCCGATTTCGCGCGCTACAATAGGGCCTTTGTTGCCAGCTTCATCCTTATAAATGGTACTGAAAAGTAAAAAGCTCAACGAAAAGCATACGGCCAAAAAGCCCGAAACCATAGCATTTCTAATCGTATTGCTCAACAGGAAAACCCAGCATAGAAACAGAAAAGGATTGGCCATCCAAGAAATTCCAGCACCAAATATATCCGCCCATCCCAGCAACAGGGCCATAAAACCATAAAATTTTTCCTCGGGATAACTACCGTTGCTGTAGATAGACTGTGTGAGCGACGCCAGAAAAAGCAGAAGGCTTAAGATAATGATAGCGATTCGCTCGCCTTTAAATTCGTTTTTGTTCATTTAAAGTATAGTGTCATTTTAACCTCACTCTTTAAGCGTTCCATAGCTGTTATTATAAACCTTCCCCTCCTTGGGGTGCGTAAACTTCAAGGCCGACCAAACACCATCAATACTAATAGCCTTGCTCTCCACCAAGCCATAATCATAGCCCAGCTCGATGACCTTTTTGATGTTCAAATCCGTTTCCTTCTGTCCCGATTTGGGCCACGAAACCCAAAGAAATCCCTGGGGCTTCAAATGTGCTTTTAATTTTGGAAACACATCATGAAAAGCCTTCTGCGTCACCACAAACAAATGGATATAATCCAATTCACCAACCAGTTTAGCTTTCAAAGCAACAGCAGGCAGTCCTGCAACAACCGCAAAATCCTCCGGTGCATTTACAAAAAACGCACTCATTCCTTCCTTTATCCCTAACTTTTCTGCTACTGATTTGCTCATAGTGTTTTGATTTTTTGTTGTGATGCAAAACCGCTGATGCTCTCTGGCTCTTCAAAGTCTCCCGACTTCGAAGCATTTTTTAATTCATTTTTTGTGCGAAGTCGGGAGACTTCGCAGAGCGGGGTTTGCGCTATTCATCCGGTTTTCCATTTTGTAAGAACCTTATTGTACTTTCAACGAACTTTTTTTGTTCAGCCTCTTTTAAATCAACAAGTTCATTCAAGTCAGTCAACTTGGATAAAATATGTTTAACGTAAAAATACTTATCACTCACTACACTTTTAATAAATCCGTTAATACATTCTTTTGAAGCCGATAATGTATTCCGTTCTCCAGTTAATAAAAATAAATTATCATCTTCATAAGTTATGCCTTTGTATTTATACGCCTGTACACCGCATACAATTAAATTATCTTCTTTATAAACTTTAATTGAATATCGAATATCATTGAAAGTAAATTCAATATTTACTGCATCATCAATCCATCTATGTCCAATAAATATTTCAAGTGTATTACCAAAATTATCCTTTAATAATTCAATAGCGTATTCTGCGATTTCATTTTCAAATTCACTCGACAGGTTCGTTGTTTTTAGCATCTTTAGTTTTATTCAAAAGGTTCGTTTATGGATTGCGCCAAACGTCTAATAGCGGTTGCCTTAATTTTTTCTTTTTCAATTTCATTCAAATAAGTGTCAGCTACAAATAAAGCAAACTTTCTCAACTCTTTTGTTGTCCAAGTTACTTCAAGTTCTATGTTATTTTGGTTAAAAGAATTTATATCTTGTAAAGTAACGCTTTCCCATTTTCCATTATTTCCAACACATTGGATTTGTTGATGAGAAACCGCATTTCGTACTTTTTTAATGAGGTTTTTAAAAGTATGTTTGTCTTGAACCCATTGATCCTTTTTTCGTTTAGTAGGATTGAAAGTACCATTATTCAACAAACCATTTAATTCTGGTATGTTGGCAATTTCAGTATTGAAAAAAGTTTTTGCTCGCCTATTATAATATTCTGAAGGCAAAACGATTAATCCCAAAAGACAATTAAGCAATAGAGTAATATTGTAAGTTCCTTTATAAGCTGAAATTACTTTTTTTGTTCTTGTAATGAACTCAACGTCAAAAATTTCATTTTTAATTTCTCCCATATTGCGATTTTTTGTCAAGGTTGCTAC
This sequence comes from Flavobacterium sp. PLA-1-15, assembly GCF_049060005.1. Classification (NCBI taxonomy): domain Bacteria; kingdom Pseudomonadati; phylum Bacteroidota; class Flavobacteriia; order Flavobacteriales; family Flavobacteriaceae; genus Flavobacterium; species Flavobacterium sp. PLA-1-15. The sequence continues at coordinate 32,729 of NZ_JBMGQS010000007.1, forward strand.
CAACTATTGGCTATAATGACCTCTCGGCTTTGTCGTCGTTCCGAAAGGAGTTTTTCATTCCTTTTCGGAATGCGTCAAAGGCGGCAGTTGGGGAAACGTCGTGCGGAAGCAACAATGGTTTCCCGGTTGTCGGCGAAGCCGAGCCAAATTGTTTATTGTCTGATGTTATTAGATATATCACACTCAAAAGTGTTGTATAAGTCTGATACCATATCGTTTCCCCCAAATATAACTACTTCCCCATCAACTCCCTAACCTCTTCCACACTTTTCCCAGCCAGCCATTCCGTTACGGTGGTTTCCTTTTCCTTTGGTGCATAGACCGGTAGGGCCGTAAGGGCGTGCGTGGCGGGAACCTTCATTTCGCGGAGCGAAAACAAATCATTCGGGGTGCAGTTCAGGTGCACGCACATCAGGGTCAGCTGCTGAAAATTCAGCTGTACTGCCTCCCCCTTGAGCATCTTGCTCACCGAGCCTTGGTTGAGCCCCAGCTTTACGAGGAAGGCAGAGGGATACTTCACGTTTCTAAGGGTCATGATAGGTTCCAGGTTCAGGACAATACTGCTTTTTGGAACCTTTACGCTTGTTCGTTTGTGCTTTTTCATGCTGTTGCTTTTTTTGATAAAGATAATCAATTTCTTTATGATTTGCTACATTCTCTAGAGATAGAACATCATTCTCTAGATGCCTATATCCATTCTCTATATCTTGAGCATCATTCTCTAGATATTTACATTCATTCTCTAGATGCCTGCATTCATTCTCTAGAGGTATATCTCCATTCTCTAGCTGTTGGGCATTATTCTCTAGATGCTTAGCTTTATTCTCTAGAGTGAAAAGGCTTCTGGACTTCTCGAAAGGTGGTTTTTTGAAAGAAAAAAGCATCACATATTGGGCGAAATACTAAAGTTTTATACTTTAACATCTAAATTTTAAATAAGATTTTATGAACAAAGAAAATGAATCGTTTTTTGGGATGACCTTGAAGGTAAAGAACTTTGGGGTAAACAACGCCGTGGAGCTCAACAGCATCCCTGCGGTAGAAAATTCGTTTAACCGCCTCGATGAGCAAATTGCGGCGCTCATCAAGGCAGACACTGGAGGGCGTGCCGACCTGACAGGGGTTACGATAAACAAGTCGAACACGAGGGCAGCCCTCGAAACGTATGGCAAGCAGGTGTCTAATGCCCTGAGTGCCCATGCGGTGGTAACCGAGAATGTAGAACTGCTAAAGCGCGCCGATACTTTATCGAGCTCTTGGTATAAATTTTCGGAGGAAGAGCTCATCACGCAGGGAACCATCATCTTTGGGCTTGCAAAACCCTTGATGTCAGAATTGGCAGTGTATGGCGCGAAGGAAATTGATGTGTTGAATCTAGAAAAGGCATTGACGGTTTTTGCAAGTGCAGTATCGAGTCCGAGCTTGGCCATCGACCAGCGCAAGGTAGACAACAAGCAGGTCGTGAAAATTATTGGCGAAATAAAGGATCATTTCAGCACCAGGCTAGACATCTTGATGCGTAGTTTTGAAGTAAACAACCCGGCATTGTATGAACTCTACATCCTGGCAAGAGCCATAGACGTGAACGGACCGGTAAAACAGCCAACGGCAACGGCCGAGGTAGCGCCAAAGGCAGTGCAGGAAGTGTTTGCAGCGCCTTATGAGGGCAAGACGCTTTTCACGCTTCGCAACACCGGTACTGATGTGGTTTTCTTTAGCCTTTCGGCAAAAAATACCGAGGCAGGCTCAACAGAAGTGGCCCTTTTTCCGGGAGAAACGCGCTCGCGTTTGGCCAAAAATCTTGCTCCATCGGGCACTTTCCTGATGGTGAGAAACGAGGGCGAAACCATCGCTCCAATTAAAATTTGGGTAGAGTAATAGGGTATCTATCTAAATGCAGCCATAAAAGAAAACCCCGCTTTTATGGTGTTTTTTAGGGAATAGGCAAGAGGCAAGAGGCAAGAGGCAAGAGGCAAAAGGGAACAGGGAACAGGGAACAGGGAACAGGGAATATGCGAAAGTCTACAATCTACAATCTAAAATCTGCAATCTAAAATCTACAATCTACTCCAAGTATAGTGCTGTTGTTACTTCGATTTCCTTTTCGGAATTCTTGTCTTTTAATTTGGATGTTATTTTATAAGGATTGTTGATTCGTCCACCGGTGAAATTCATTCGTGCAATTACTTGCTTTTTTAAATCTTCAGGAGACATTCCCGTTGTTTCATAGTTTGAAAACATATTAGGGGAGGAGAGAATTTTGTTACCGTTAGCGTCCGTAATTTCCAATGAAAAGAGTGCAAAAGCCTTGCCGTCTATTATTTTAAAACCTTCTACGCCTTCCAATATCAGCATCAGTTGGTGGCTTGAATCGGCTGTATCGGCTATCACAACTTGCTTGGTGGTTTCGTCCCATAAATAGATGTTGGAATAGGCAAAATCCTTGTTTTTTATCTTAAGCACTTTGTTTTCTTTTATCGTAAAAGGAAGTTCAAAGGTGTGTTTTCCATCTCCCTTTTTATCGGATATGATAACGATGGCCTTGTATTTTTCGTTGTTTTTATTGGGCAAGGCCGTTACGAAATTGGAGTGTAATTGAAGTGGGGAAAGTTCTGTTCCGTCGTTTAAATTTTTCAGCACGTCAGGTTCAGAAAAAAGGGTGTCTTTTTCGTTGCCTATAATGTATATGGCCAATCCGGGATAGGTTTTGCCGTCAACAGTCGTTAATCCAGTCACATTGTTGAAGACAAAATTGATTTTCTCGCCATAAAAAAATTCATTTCTTGTCTCGGCCTTTCCGTTAATTTCCATGACCACATCATCACTCCCAATACCGTCGGCCCTGGAATAGGCTCCGGTTATTAAATCTTTACTGACCGACTGGTTGAACTGGCAGGAGCCGCAGATGAAGAGTAGCGCGATTAGGTTTGGTATAATTTTTTTCATTTGTTTTTATTTGATGCTATCATTTGATGCTATCAAAGATAGAATTTTTTAGACATCTCCATCTTTGCTCTTTCTTCTTTCTTCTTTCTTCAAAAATCTACCTTTTTATACAACGTTTTATTGTTTTCGCCTTGTTTAGAAATAAGATTTAGTGCTACTGCTTTTTTTAAGTCTCTGGAAGCTGTTGCGGTAGAGATGTCCTTGAAAACATTCATATAGTCTTTCCTTGAAAATTCTTCAGACGAAAGGTTTAGAAAATATTCAATCCGATCTATTTCCTTCATCGTCCTGTTATTAAAGGACAAGAGTTCGCTCAAGGCTCTTTTGATGATGCCGAGCATATACTCAATGAATAGTGTCGAATTTCCGGCCTTGTCGCATACTGCCAAAACAGAGTAGTAGTCCTTTTGATTTTTGCTGATAAGTGTTTCAAAAGGCAGGAACTCAAAGAAAGGATATTTTTCCATCAGGATAATGGTTTGCCACAGCCTTCCCATTCTTCCGTTGCCGTCCATAAACGGGTGGATGAATTCCATCTCATAATGAAAAACACAACTCTTAATCAAATGCAGTTCATTGGATTTTAAATATCCAAACAAGTCTTTCATCACGAAAGCTACGTTTGCCGCAGGCGGAGCAACGTGTGCCACTTCCGATCCTTTTACAATTCCTACGCCTTTGGTTCTATACTTTCCAGGCTGTTCAATGAGGCTTTGCATTAGTATTTTGTGTGCGCTCAAAAAATCCTTTTCAGAAGTAGATTTGAAGGATTGAAGGTTGTCGTAAACTTTAATAGCGTTCAATACTTCTAAGATGTCCTTCTGCGGACCGATTACTTTTTTATTTTCTATAAGTGCCGTAATCTGCTCTTCGCTCAAAGTATTTCCTTCTATTTGAAGAGAGGATTGGATGGTCTTGATCTTGTTCTGTTTGCGTAGAGTAGGCGATTGTTTGTTGAGAAAATTTGCATTCACTTCTCCAATCATTTCAGCTATCGAAGAGATCAATTCTAATATGTTTGCATTTAACTCGTAAGGAGGTTTCATATTGATGCTATCATTTGATGCTATCAAAGATATGATTTTTTATGTACTCTCCATCTTTTCTATTTCTTGTTTCCTCTTTCTTCTTTCTTCTTTCCTCTTCCAACTTAAGCAAAAGCCACTCTCTGGTTCATAAGTCCGCTCAGGGAATCCATTCCCGGCAGGACCACGTTTTGTTCCAGTCCGTCAAAGGCTCCTGTAGCAGGGCATTGCCAGTCGATGTCCAGAATCTGTTGCAATAATTCCTTTAGTTGCTTGATGTCCGACGGTTTGGTGATGTACAGATTGGCACCGTTCGCCAGGGTGTTCGTAATGCTAGCTTTTTCGTTTGAGGTCGAATAAATCGCAATCGGCAGGCTTGCAAACCTTGGTTCCCTGCGGATTTCCTGTAAGGTTTCCAATCCGCCCTTGATCGGCATGTTCTGATCGAGAAAGAGGCAGTGCGGCAGATGGTCGGTTTCCTTTAGATGGTCCAGCAACAGCTGTCCGTTTTGGAAGTAGGCGAGGGTATAGTCCTTGCTGATGTCCTTAAGGGCAATTTGAAACAATAAAAGATCGTCCAGGTCGTCATCGGTCAGGATGATATAAGGCTTTTTTGAGGTTTGCATGTGCTAGTGTTTGATATGATTTGGGCGTACTGAAATGGTCTGTTCAATACGGTGCCAAATTTCTCAATTTGCAGGAAGCTATGGGTTATGGAATTTTTGGAGAATGTTATAAGGTGTGTGTAGATGCTTTTGCCACAGATTTCACGGATTACACGGATTTTTCCGCGGATGGTTTAAAATCATTGCTTGCCACAGATTCACAGATTATTTTAAATCCGTTGCATCCGTGGATGTACAAGGATGTTTTAATAAATATAAAATCGGTGCATCTGTGGCTAATGGCTACAACCGACTAAAAATCCAACTTCGTGAAGGAATATCCCAAGACTTCCGCAATTTTAGAGGAATCTACTACCTTCCCAACCGATGGTTTCTCGTGGTTAAAGGTGGGCGGTGCCAATGCAAGATCAATAGCCTTGTCTATATAATAGTCCTTTCGGGTAGGGTGGAAGGGTGCAACAGCATTGAAGGTCTCGCCCCAGGAGCGGGTTTCGATAATCTTCAAGATGATGCCGATGCAGTCGTCCTGATGGATCATGTTGATGGGGGCATCCGGATTCTCAACGTCCTTTCTGCCGGCAAGGGATTTTATAGGATGGCGGTCTTCGCCAATCAAGCCACCAAAGCGAAGGACAGTAGTTTGAAAGGAGGTGTTGCCTTGCAAAAGTTTTTCGGTTGCCAATAATTGCTGTCCCGACTCGGTGTCGGGATTCGGAATCGTGGCTTCGGTAACGTGTTCTTCATCGTCATTATACACCGAAGTCGAACTGATAAACAGCACGTTTTCTATACCCGATTGTTCAATGTGAGGGATAAGATTTTCGATCTTGGCGACAAAGTTTTCCTTTTTAACACCACGCAGTTTCGGCGGAATGTCAACTATCAGTACAGACGAATTTTCCAGAAATCCGGTTATGTCGCCCTGTGTTTCTTCCGCTTTAAGCGAAATTAGGAAAGGTTCTATTTTGGCTTCCTCCAATAATACAAGCTTGTTTGCTGAGGTGGTCGAACCCTTTACGGAAAAACCATGTTGCAGCAATTTCTTGGCCAATGGAAAACCGAGCCAGCCACAACCGAGTAGGCTAATTTGTGTCATCTGCAAGAGGTATTATATCCGATTCGGGAATGGTTAGTGGTTTTGGCGATGGCTTTATCTTCTGTTTTATAACGATGGCATCGTTCAGTACAAACGGTTTTGGCATCATCGAAGCCGGCCGTTTCGGAATACTGAACAATGGATTTTCGAGCAAGTCAAAAGAGGCTTCCATAAGTTCCATATCCAGAGGCGAAACCTTGTTGATGCTGAACTGCAGTTGGAGTGGTTCGTTATCGGTTACATAATAGCTCACGATTCGTTTTCCGTTTCGAGGATGGGCAGAGCCTTCCTGCCCGAGGAGTTTTGCGTTATTGGTTCTCAGGTTGTGGATCACGAGGCCTTCATTGGCAAAGATGTCATAGCGGCTTACTTTTCTGTTAGGCGAAATCCTGATTTTCAAGTGGCGCTGGTTGCCGATAATGCTGTCGCGCAGGAAAGTAATCGTAGGTTGCGGTACGTCTTTTACTGGAGCCGGAGCCATCAGGGTAAAGCCTGAGTTGTATTTGCTGAAAAGCGCATTCTTATTCAATGATACCGCTGATTGTGGATTTTCGCCCAGGTAATTCTTTGTCCAGGTATCCAGATGGTTGTCATAGGTAGCCCAGTTTGCCTTGTCTTCCTCAGCATCATAGATGTACAAAAGGCTGTTTGGTTTCGCTTTTCCTGCCTCAAATCCCGAGTGGATATGGGCATCTACCAAGAACCCAATGGAAACGAGGAGCATTATTAGCGCCCACGTTCCTTTTTTGCCAAACGAACCCAGAATAGGCAGCAACAATCCGAAAACGAGTGTCAACAGCAGGGCGCTTCCAGCAAGCATTTTCAGCCCTAAACCAACCGGAAACATCGTGACAAATGGCACGTAGATGGCAATGGCGGGAATGGCAAAAATGATATAGAGAAGGTTGTTTGTTCTTTGCGTCAGGACATAATAGCCGAGCATGAGCAATGATCCAAAGACCGGAAGGACAAAAAATCCGGCACCGGGAAGGGCAAAGGCCAAGGCAAAATTGAGTGCAATCCATAAAAACAACGGCGCAATAGAATAGCTCATCAAATGGTTTTCGGGGATAAATTTCCGATACACGAAAAACACGATGGCAAGTGTGAGGAACATGAATGCACCAATATAGGAATGTCCGTTATAGGTAAAGCCGTGGAGGATTTCGGTATATTCTGGATAAATTGCAAGAATGATACGCCATCCCAAGAAGATGATACCGCCAACGGCGATCAGGGAGGTAAAGAAAAGCAGGAAGCCTTTGGCAATGTCTCTTCCGTTAAGGATCCTTTTTCCGAAGCCTACAAAAGTCAGTCCTAAAAACAATACCAATGCTCCCACAACCAGTGGAATATTCCATGAAAAAGGATAGCTAGTAAAGTTGAAAGGCGTATTGAAATAGACTTTGTCTTCGGTAGAATTGAGGGTGTTTAAGTCGGCATTCGAAAAGTAGTTCAGTAAAGGCATCAAGTAAGTCCCTTGATGTTCGAGTGTTTTTTTGCTCAAATGCTGCACATCGTCCTGAGCGGTATGGTAGTTGAAATGGTCGTCGATAAACGCAAAATTAAAGCCTTGCACTTGTCCGCGTTCTCTAAAGATGGTAAGATCGGTATCGTTGGGAAGCATCTTATAGATGCTGTACATCAAGGAATTTGAAGCCGGAAATTTAGGACTGGCTTCTGTAAAACCGTCCACCATATTGGCGTTTCCTTCATTGACTTCCATCAGCATATACGACGGACCTGCAGTTCCCCTGGCTTCAAAGTTAATGACCAAGCCAATTTCCTTTGCCCACTGGTGTTCTGTTACAAAGAGTGCGGCGCCGTTGAGACCTACTTCTTCGGCATCTGAAAATAGCACTACAATATCGTTTTTATGTGTGGTTTTGTTGTGTAGAAATGCACGTAGGCCTTCCAAGATGGTCACAATCCCCGAACCGTCGTCGCTCGCGCCCAGAGAAGCAGAATGAGGTGCGCTGTCATAATGCGACAAGAGCATCAGGGCTTTGGAATTGTTGCTTCCTTTGATTCGGGCGAGGATGTTCTTGCATTTTACGAGATTTCCCCATTCGGTAAACGTATAGCCTTCTTGGATTTTGGTTTCCAGACCTAATTCCTGCAATTCTTTTACGAGGTATTCGGCAACGGTTTTATGATTTTCTGAGCCTACATAATGCGGTTCTTTTGCAATGTCTTCTAATTTTTTTAAAGCCCTTTTAGTCGAAAACTCTGATAAACTGCCCTCGGTTTCGGGAACAATCTGAGGCATTGTGAAAAAATAGACAAAATAGGTAATGGCAACTAAGAAGAAAGCGTAGAGAAAGGAAGAATAAAAGTTTTTCATTTCAAAAGAGGTTAGTAGGGGTAAATCTTGTGTACTTACTGGATTCATCCAAAATAGACCCCTTGAATATCATTTCCTTCATGATAAAAATCAAAAAAGAGAAACATTCGGCACCAACATCTTATCGCAGCTATCTATATAGGAATGAAAGGCTAAAGGTAAACAGAATTCTTAGTAAACCAAAAATGTTATTCGGTTTCTTATCAAGATATTGCCTGTTTTTGTAATTTTTTTCGTATTCTAAATGATTAGAACTCTTTCTTGACTAAAATGTAATAATCGTTTTCCAAAGGCATATAACCTTGGTCGTACAAAAAATAATAAGTGTTGCCTGTTTTGGTGTTGAGTACGTTTGTAAAGAACTCAAAGTCAAAACCCTTGCTTACCAGTTTGGTTCGGGTGGTTTTGGTTTTTCCGTCGAGGTTCAATTCTGTGAGGATGCGGTAATTCTTGCGCAACTTGTTGTTGATGTTGCGCATATAATTGGTGCTGTCCTTGTTCATCTTGTTGTTGTAGGCATTTCTACAACCGTCACTGCAGAACTTCTTGTCCTCGCGGCCTACAATCTTTTCATTGCACTCTAAACAGGTTTTTTCCATTATTTCAGCTTCTTAATCTGATACAAATCCTTTCTTCTGTCCTTTAAAATTCTCACGCTTCCCATCTCGTGGAGTTTCTTCAGCATATCCAAATCGACATCGGCAATAAGCGTCATTTCGGTATTTGGAGTAGCTTCGGCTTTTACTCCATTGCTCGGAAATGCAAAATCCGAAGGGGTGAAAACCGCCGCTTGGGCATATTGGATATCCATATTGTTCACCTTTGGTAGATTACCCACACAGCCTGCAATGGCAACATAGCATTCGTTTTCGATGGCCCGGGCCTGGGCACAAAGTTTTACGCGTGAATAGGCATTCTGGGTGTCGGTCAAAAACGGAACAAAGAGGATTTCCATTCCTTCATCGGCCATCAATCGGGACAATTCTGGGAATTCTACGTCGTAGCAGATCATGATGCCAATCTTGCCACAATCGGTATCAAAAGTCCTGATTTCGGATCCGCCGACCATTCCCCAATACTGCACTTCGTTTGGAGTGATATGGATTTTGGTATACATCTCCGAAGTTCCGTCGCGTTTGCACAGGAAGCCTACGTTGTAGAGGTTTCCATCTTCGGTATAGGGCATGCTTCCTGTAATGATATTGATGTTGTAGGCAATGGCGAATTCTTGGAATTTCTTCCGGATAGGTTCTGTAAAATGAGATATCTCACGGATGGCATCGGCTTCATTCAAATGATTGAAATCGGCCATCAATGGTGCAATAAACAATTCTGGAAAAAGGCAAAAATCGCTGTTATAGCCTGAAACGACATCAATAAAAAATTCAGATTGTTCGAAAAGCGCCTCTAAATTCGCCAACGGACGCATCTGCCATTGCACCAATCCTAAACGGATAATGCTCTTTCGGGTATTGATTAGCTTCGGACTTTTTTCATAATAAATATTGTTCCATTCAAGCAAAACGGCATATTCCTGAGAGCTGATGTCGCCCTCAAGATAATTTTTCATAATCTTGATTACGTGGAAATCATTGCTCAATTGGAACGACAAAACAGGATCGTAGAGTTCCTTTAGCTTAACCTTTTCGAGGTATTCTTTTGGCGTGATGGTATCGGCGTGTTCGGTATAATTTGGAATCCTACCGGCAAAAATGATGGATTTTAAATTCAATTGTTCGCATAATTCTTTTCGAGCATCATAGAGTCTTCTTCCCAAACGCAATCCACGAAATTGAGGGTCGATAAACACGTCGATTCCGTATAAAACTTCTCCGTTCACTTCATCGTGGGTGGAAAAAGTATAGTTTCCGGTAATTTTTTGATAGGTATGGTTGGCAACTGCTTTTTTATAATCTACAATCAAGGAAAGTGCGGCACCAACTACTTTATCATCGACCAGAATAACCAATTGGCCCTCTGGAAAAATGTCCAGAAGATTTTCGATTTCTTCTTCCATCCAATAGGCACCGTCAATTTCACAATAGGCTTTGATCATCGAATTTTTCAGCTGTTTGTAGTCTTCCAGCTTTAAATTCCTCAGTTCTACCTTGTTTATTTCAGTTTGCATAGCTTCTTTTTTTATGAAAGATAACAAAATTTTTCCACTTACAAACGGTTACAATCATTTACAACCGAAAGTAAACGGTTGATTACAGAATAATTTTTAAAGCCTGCCACATCTTTGCCTCGTTGAATAACAACTATTAAATCGAAATCAAATTTTATTAATTTTTAAATTTAAAAGCCATGAATGCATTAAGAAACAAAGTACAGTTGATTGGAAACGTAGGAAACGATCCAGAAATCAGAAACCTAGAAGGAGGGAAGAAAGTAGCAAGTCTTACTATTGCCACAAAAGACAGCTATAAAAATGACAAGGGTGAAAAAGTGGAGCAAACCGAATGGCACCGCGTTGTAGCCTGGGGCAAAACTGCCGAAATCATCGAGCGATTCGTAACCAAAGGCAAAGAAATTGCCATCGAAGGAAAACTGACACACAGAAGTTATGATGATAAGAATGGCGAGAAAAAGTATATAACGGAAGTTTTGGTGAATGATTTACTCCTTTTAGGAAATAAGTAAAGTTATGAAAGTAAATGTTTTTACTATCAGGCTCCTGTCGGAGAAATTTGTGAGCGATCAAAAATTCTTGAATGATTTTCTGGAAACGGTTGAATTCATCAAATCAGATGTTTATTTTGTGGAAGGAGAGGTAAATTATTGGTCGGTTTTAATTCATTTTGAAGAGAAAAAAAATGTTTCTTTTGAACGGACCAACAAGGATGTCAAAGAGGAAGATTTGAGTCCAGAACAATGGAATGTTTATAAAGCTTTAAAGAAATGGAGGACACAAAAATCAGTTGATGACAACGTACCCACATTTATGATTTGTCATAATTCGGAGTTATTGCATGTTGTCGTAAAGCAACCCAAAACGCTAATGGATTTACGAAGAATAAAAGGTTTTGGAGAACAAAAAGTACAAAACCACGGAGAAGAAATCCTTGCAATTATAAACGCCAATTGAAATTAGAAAAACCATTCCGTCAATGCGGTGGAATGGTTTTTACTTTTATTGGTTCATCAATTCCTGGAAAGCATCTATAAATTGACCTAAGTGAAAGCCATCCATTAGGCCGTGATGCACATGCACTGACATTGCCATAGTTCGTTTTCCACTTTCATCTATCATCATTTTTCCAAAGGAAATCTTCGGACAACTGTCAGGAAAAGTAAAACTTCTGGCATGTGAAAGCGAAGTGAAATTAATCCATGGAATTGCAGAAAAATGAATGAGATTATCATCGTCAAAGCTTCGGGTAAAAAGCCCAGTGGTGTTTCGAACCCGTTCAATTTCTGCCAAGGCAATTGCATTGAATGTTTCAAAATCAGGATCAAATTTTACCAATGAAAAACCAAACGAGCCGTCTTCACGGCTGATGGTTGCAGAAGCGTTTACTTGATCGTACACAAAAATTTTATCATCCGAAATTCGGTAACGAAAACATTCGATTACATTTACTGCGGTTAACGTTTTATGCAGATAGTAAATAAAAAAAGAGGCATTTAAGCTCTTTGCGGTTTGATAGGCTTCAGTACAATCAATTTCGACAGTGGCTCCAAAAAAAGGTTCTTCGAATTTCCTGAAAAATTCAAAATGTTCTTTTCTAGGCCAATTGTCAATGTTTAAAAGGGTTTTCATTATTAGATAAGGGGAAAAATATAAAAATTAATCTGTGAAGTCGTCCTAGAATTTCCGAAGCACATATTTTTTGGCTTTCGTGTCATAATATCCAAGAATGTAGTGGTCTTTGAACTTGAATGTGGAAGCAGTAGAAACATCCTTGCTCTGATTTAAAAATTGGGAAACATAATCCATCGCTAAAATTTCCTGCTCTTTCTTGATGTAATTGGATTTCAAGTCGAGATGAGTTTCAAAATAGTTAACCTGCAGCACTCCATCAGACATAATTCCTTCCCCAAAGCCGGTAGATCCGCCTGAAGCAATCGTGCCAACGCCACTAGCAATTCCAAGAAGTACATCGCCAGTTGAGGCAACATTTCGAATGCCTCCAACGGAAATAAAAGAATCATACACGTTTTCATAAACCGAAATTCCTATATCCGAATCGTCAAGCCTTTCCAAAAATTTCTTGGTGTTTTTGAATTCCTTCTGACGCTGATTCCCGGTTTGGCTAAACAAAGGCGAATTTTTATGCTGTATTACCTCTTCTTTCAAAGTACTGAAACGGTTGATTACTTCTCCGGATGTATAATTTTTTACAGTAAGGAGCAATTCATCGGCGTTGACTTTCAGTTGATACAATTTGCCATCACTCAAAAAAGAATTTGATTTGCCAACGCCATTTTTCAATGGTTCTTGTGCAATTTTTTTCTCTATAACTTTATAATTAGTAAGATTGATTTCAAAAATCTGTGTTTCAGAAACCGTGTGGTCAAGCGCTAGTATTATCTTATCTTTCAGAACATAAAACTTTGCTTTTGATGCGCTGTAAACCAAAGAATTCAACTCGTCAACCTGAATTTTTTCGAGTGGATTTTCGTTGAAAACCGACCAAAGTTTCAATGGATTGCTTTTTGTATCAACAATCTTAAATTCAGAAAAATCAATATATTTCTCCTTTACAGATCCGTTTTGAAAGATATACAGTTTCAATTCATCCTCCGTCTTTGAAACCGTCATAATGTAGAACGAATTATTTTCGCTGAAACTGCTCAGGATCATTTCTTTATCAAACGGAAATCGAAATACATTTTCGACCGTTTTTCTGTTTTTGAAATCAAAAGAAATTCCCTTTATCTTTTTTAAATCGCTTTCTGTCCAATAGACTTCTGGCATTCCTTCTGCATTAAAACTGTAACCCGACATTTGATCGAAATTCTTTTCAGGGCGGTTGATGCTCAGGCTATCCTTGAAGAAAATAAAACTATTATATTTTAGGACAGAAAGTTTTTCTTTATCGGAAGCGAAAACAAAAAGTTCATTATTTTCGGCATTTATCGCATGCAAAGACCTATGATTGCTAGATGCATTTTTTAACTCTAAATCAATAGAAGCCAATGGAGTTTGTCCAAATAGGTTTGCAAAACAAAGCGTAAAGAAGGCAAGAAGTAAATTTTTCATAGGGTCTTATTTTAAAAAAGAGGCTCAAAAACAATACCGTACCAAGTTGATTTTAAATCTTGGCTATCTTTTAATAGAAAAAAGGCAAAACTTCAGTGATTTTTTCAACTGTTCTAAAGTTTTTATGCTTCACCTCATGATCAATTTTTTCGTGGGCCCAAGTTGTATGAAACGGGATATGAACGGCGTGACCGCCAATTCCCAAAACCGGCAGAACATCTGATTTTAAAGAGTTTCCAATCATAAAAAACTCTTCCGGCTGAATTTCCAAACGGCCTAATAAATCGTGATAATCTTTCTCCTGTTTGTCCGACATCACTTCAATATGATGAAAATAATGTCCCAAACCTGAATTGTGCAATTTTCTTCTTTGGTCCAATAAATCGCCTTTTGTAGCCACAACCAATTTGTATTTTCCGTGTAGGGCTTGCAACGTTTCTTCGACTCCATCTAACAATTCTATTGGTCTTTGAAGCAATTCCTTACCGTATTCCAAAATCTTATCGACAACTTGAATGCTGATGGTTTTGTTCGAAATTTTCATCGCCGCTTCTATCATCGACAAGATATAGCCTTTGATTCCGTAGCCATACAGTGGAAGATTATCAATTTCTACTTTAAAAAGTTCCTGAGAAATGCCTTGTTTCGAAAGATAATCATTCATCAAGCCACAGAATTTTTCTTCTGTTTCCTGAAAATAAGGCTCGTTGACGAATAAGGTGTCGTCGGCATCGAAAGCGATTACTTTTATGTTCATTATTCTTGAAATTTGTAAAAGGAATATTCGTTGGTGTTTTTGTTGTAGGCTCCAAAAAATAATTTTGAATCCAACTTAAAAATGGTTTGGTTAATCAGTTCCGTGTTTTGTTCTGAAAATGATCTCAATTTATCAAAAGCTGTTTTTTCAGAATCTCCACTAACGTGATTAAAATTTTTATCAAAGATTGAGTAAATATATACTACTCTCTTATTTCTATATGAATTTAAATTGTCTACAGAATAATTGGATGAAAAAGCACTGGCGATTAATGCTCCAGTAAAGCCTCCAATTAATCCACCGAGCATAACAGCATCTTGTTTTGGATAAGAAACTCCTCCAATTACTAGATGGTATTTTCCATCTTTGAAAAACCCAGAGATCGAAGGATTCAAGTTATTGGTTTTTCTAATAAATTGGTTTGATTTTTCTAATATTTTTTGATCTTTTATGCTTCCGTCTTCCTGGATTATTTCAGAATTTTTAAATGCGACAGGCGTATCTTGTTCTTGTTTAATGCTTTTAATTTCATTACCTTCTAAATCTTTTACGGATAAATATAATACCGTAGGTGATGTTTTGATTTGTATTAGATGATTATTAATCAAAAAAGAGTTGGAATCATAGGTTTGAAAGTCATCCTTTTTTGTATAAGGCTTGGTATATAACTTTTGAGACAGCTTAAAGTTTGACAAATCAAGGGTAAGCATCTGTGTAAAATTATTATTGATATCAAAGGTAAAAACCAATTTGTTATCAATAGAATAGGTCTTTTTTTTATGAGTGCTTAGAACAAGTGAAGGAGTAGTTTCAGCGGATATGTTTCTTAATCCATCTCGATAAACCATCCCACTGCTTTCGGTATACATATCCCAAAAGGTGGTTAACTTCCCATCACTAAAAAATTTTAATTCTGTTCCATCAGCTGTATTTTTTTCTAGCTTGCCATCAACAAATTTATAGATGTTTAAAACATTGCTACTCCTAGTTGTGGTGATGATGTAGAAAATATTGTTTTGCGTAAACTGATTGATAATTTTCTCTTTTCCTTTGTCAAAAGGTATTGTATGAGATAGGGTTTTTTTTGCTTCAAAATCAAAACATTGCGCCACAATTTCTTTGGAGTTTGAGCCAGTCCAATAAATGAAATATTGATTTTTAGAAAGACTATGACCAATAATATCATTGACTTCTTTCTTCGAGAAATTAATTCCTAAAGAATCAATAAGTTGCATATTTTCATTGAACTGAGAAACTTTTAACGACGTTTTATCGATAAAAAACAGCGCAGTTTTTTTATCAGCCTCATTAACAATAGCGAAAACATCTTTTCTTCCCTTATCTTTTGGACTAAAACCTGAAATTTTTTCTTGGCCAAAAGAAACTAAAAAAGTAAATAGACTAAAAACAATGATAAAACGGTTTTCCATATGATAGGTTTAAAATTTTTTAATTTATAGTTTCTCCATTTCCAGCTTCAGCATCCGGATTCACAAAAACCAATTTTCCTTCCGCATTGGTTGTCATCAAAATCATACCTTGACTTTCCACCCCACGCAAAGCTCTTGGAGCCAGATTTACCAAAACAGTAACTTTTCTACCCACAATTTCTTCAGGAGAAAAACTTTCTGCAATTCCAGAAACGATGGTTCTCACATCAATTCCTGTATCCACTTTCAACACCAAAAGTTTGTTGGCTTTTGGCATTTTCTCCGCTTCCAAGATAGTTCCAACACGCAAATCCATTTTTGCAAAATCTTCATATTGAATCAAATCTTTTTGCGGTTCTGCTTTTTTATTCTCGGCTTTGTTGGCTGTTTTGGTAGCTTCCAATTTATCGATTTGTTTCTGGATTTCTTCGTCTTCAATTTTTGCGAAAAGCAATTCATTCGGACCAATTTGATGTCCAGATGGAATTAAGTCTGAATTATTAGCAACATCATCCCATTTAAGCTTGCCTTCATTTTTCAATATTCTTGATAATTTAGACGCAGTAAAAGGTAAAAAAGGTTCTGCTAAAATGCTCAAGGCAGCAGCAATCTGTGAGGCTACATACAATTGTGTCTTAACGCGTTCAGGATTTTCTTTTATCACTTTCCAAGGCTCTTCATCTGCGAGATACTTGTTTCCTAAACGGGCAACATTCATCAATTCTCCTAAAGCTTCACGGAATCTGTAGCGTTCCAAAGAACTTGCAATTACCGCAGGATATGCTTTCAATTCTGTTAAAGCTGCTTCATCTATTTCTGAAAATTCATTTGGCGTTGGTATAAATCCGTCATAGTTTTTGTTAACCAAAACAGCAACACGATTGATGAAATTACCAAAAATAGCCACCAATTCATTGTTGTTTCTCGCCTGGAAATCCTTCCAAGTAAAATCATTATCCTTTGTTTCCGGAGCGTTTGATGTCAAAGCATAACGCAAAACATCTTGCTTTTCTGGAAAATCTTCCAAGTATTCGTGCAACCAAACTGCCCAGTTTTTAGAAGTAGAAAGTTTGTTTCCTTCCAAATTCAAAAACTCGTTTGCAGGAACATTATCTGGCAAAATATAACTTCCTTCGGCTTTCAACATCGCTGGAAAAATCACGCAGTGGAACACAATATTGTCCTTCCCAATGAAATGAACCAACTTAGTATCATCCGATTTCCAATACGGTTCCCAATCTTTTCCTTCGCGTAAAGCCCATTCTTTCGTCGAAGAAATGTAGCCAATCGGTGCGTCAAACCACACATATAATTTCTTTCCTTCCGCACCTTCAACCGGAACGTCAATTCCCCAATCCAAATCTCTCGTCACGGCACGAGGCTCCAAACCACCGTCAATCCACGACTTTACCTGACCGTAAACATTCGGTTTCCAGTCGTTTTTATGCCCCACTAAAATCCATTCTCTCAAGAAATCCTCATATCTATCCAAAGGCAAAAACCAGTGTTTCGTAGATTTCAAAACAGGCGTTTCTCCCGTAATGGTCGATTTTGGATTGATCAAATCCGTTGCATTCAACGTCGAACCGCATCTTTCACATTGATCGCCGTATGCTTCCTCATTGCCACATTTCGGGCAAGTTCCCATTACAAAACGATCGGCTAAAAACTGGTCTGCTTTCGCATCATACAATTGTTCCGTCGTTTCCTCGATAAAATTACCATTGTCATACAATTTTCTGAAAAATTCCGAAGCCGTATCGTGGTGGATTTTCGCTGAAGTACGCGAATAATTATCAAAAGAAATTCCGAAATCTTCAAACGATTTTCTGATAATTCCGTCGTATTTATCGATCACTTCCTGAGGCGTGATGCCCTCTTTTTTTGCCTTCATCGAAATCGCCACACCGTGTTCATCGCTGCCGCAAATAAACGCCACATCCTTTCCCTGCAACCTCAAATAGCGCGAATAAATGTCAGACGGAACATAAACTCCCGCCAAATGCCCAATATGGATAGGGCCGTTCGTATAAGGCAAAGCTGCCGTAATCGTATATCTTTTCGGATTCTGTATCATTGATTTTCAAAATAAGTATGCAAAAATAATCTATTAACGCTGAAATACCTAAAATGCCTATTATTATTAAGAAGCGAATCTATAGGCTCCAAATAATCCATTTTCCCGCTGTCTTTCCAAAGCTTTTGGGGCGAACCCCGCCCCAAAAGGCTTTTCCCTAACATCGGGGCTATTTGAAAATCTACGGACACTTTGGAAACTGCTTCACCATGACGTGAAAACCGTTGTCCATACGCTCAATTTAATCCGTCATAATTAATTGCTTTATATTTGTAATCAGAATTTAATCAGAGAGGAATCATGGCAAAAGGACCCGAAAAGAATACCAAAAATAAGGCGTTGCACACCAAGTTGCTCAACCGAAAAAAAGCCAAACTCCAAAAAGAAAAAAAGGAAAAGGCGTTGCGGTTAAAAGCGTTGGTAGCCAAATGAATCAGCAAAAGAAAAAAGGTGATTCTGAAAGTATATAAACGGAATTGATTTGTCTCCTAAATTAGAACCAATGTAAATTGGGCCTCCTGCCTGCAAAAAGCAGTATCAATCAATAATTCCTTCGAATATATTTTGCAATCTTTGGCTTCCAAAAAAAGAATTTTATGAGTAAGACAAGATTAACCGTTACAAAAAACGGATTTATAAAGATTGATGGCGATTTCGAGATTGTTGATCCAGAAGGAAAAGTATATGATTTACAAGGCAGAACGGCGCTAGGACTTTGCCGTTGCGGATTATCGGCAAACAAACCATTTTGTGACGGTGCACACCGAAATGGTTTTGAACATGATGCCACTGCTTTTGATTTGCCACCGATGAAAGCGAAATAAGAAAGTTTGCCTTTATACAGAAAGCTACATTGAAGAATGTGGCTTTTTTTGTTTTTTGGCTCAAGTTAAATCCAAAAAATATTTTGTTGCTCAACTTTTTAATAGAAATTTGCATATACTCAAAAAAATTGAAAAATGGAATTCGGTAAAATAGTAGTGTCAGAAAACGCAATGAACAGCGAGAATCCGCATGAGGTGATTCTCTCTAATATTTCGATCGTCAATTTAATGCGCGAAGAAAAAGTAGACGACGATTTGATTCATGAAGACGCCCTCATGAGCTATTATCTGGATTATTATTGGACACAGCTTTCCGAAGGTAATTTTGCACAATTCGTACACAAATCCGGCTGGGACAAAGAGCTCAACGAACTCATAGAAGAAGGTTTGGCGTTGATTGGAGCCGAAAAACATTTGGAATTGTTTCAACAGCAATCCAAAAAAGTGAAATTGATGAGCAGTGTGAAACTCAGTAAATTCCTCAAAGGAAAACTCGATGGCGTAAATCCAGTAAGAGATTCCTTGAACACCGATGCTTTTTTTGAATTGGATGAAAACCTGATTATCTTAAATGCTGATTTCCTAAAATCACATCCCTATTTTCAAGTGCTGACCGTTGATGAAATTTTCGGAGTATTGGAAGAGTTCATCGGTCGCGAAATAAAAAAATCATAATCCCTTCAATAATCAAACAAAAACGAAATGTTTAAAAAGATAATTTTAGTCCTTTTGTTTTTCAGTCTAAATACAATTGTACATTCTCAAACCAAACTCACCATGCCAGAATATTTAAAGAAAGGCGACACCGTTGGCATTTTGGCCACCGCCCGAAAGATTGATTTAGTAACGCTTCAACCCGCAATTAAATTATTGGAAAGCTGGGGATTGAAGGTAGTCATCGGAAAAACCATCGGCAAAGAGCAAAACCAGCTCGCCGGACCCGATTGGCAACGTGCCACCGATTTTCAGGAAATGCTCGACAACCCAAACATCAAAGCCATTTGGGCCGCAAAAGGTGGTTACGGTACGGTGAGAATCGTCGATCGTATCGATTTCATCAACTTCAAGAAAAAACCAAAATGGGTCATCGGTTTTAGTGATGTTACGGTTTTGCACAGCCACATCAACAATATGAACATCGGAACGATGCATGCGTTGATGGCCATTAGTGTCAAAACGGCAACTCCAGAAGCAATTGCTACCTTTAAAAAAGCGTTGTTCGGAGAAAAGCTGGAGTACAAAATTCCTGCTCATAAGTTTAATAAAACAGGTTCGGCAAAGGGAGAATTGGTTGGCGGAAACCTTTCGGTTTTATACAGCATCCAAGGTTCGGAATCGGCAGTAGACATGAAAGGAAAGATTCTTTTCCTGGAAGATTTGGACGAATATCTTTACCACATCGACAGGATGATGATGAATTTAAAGCGAAATGGTTCGCTTAAAGATTTGAAAGCAATCATCGTCGGTGGTATGACTTCTATGAACGACAATGATATTCCGTGGGGACATGATTCGCTGGAAATCATCCAAGACATTGTAAAGGATTTGAAAATTCCTATTGTTTATAACTTCCCGGCAGGCCATATAAAAGACAACCGTGCCATGATTTTTGGAAAAAATGTAACATTGAATGTTTCCGAAAAAGAATCAGTTTTAACTTTCGAATAGATGGCAGACCACAACGAACTCGGAAAATTAGGCGAGGATTTAGCCGTAGAATTTTTAGAAAAAGCAGGCTACGAAATCCTCGAACGTAATTGGGTATTCCAAAAAGCCGAAGTAGATATCATTGCGCAGAAAGGTGAAACCGTTGCTGTCGTTGAGGTCAAGACACGTTCCAGTATCGATTTTGGGCTTCCCCAAGAGTTTGTCAAACCAAAAAAAATCCAATTATTGGTAAAAGCGGTCAATGAATATATCACAACAAATGATTTAGATGTTGAAGTGCGATTTGACATAATTGCTATTCATAAAACAGCTAACGAGTTTGTTATAGAACATCTTGAAAGCGCTTTTTATCACTTTTAGAGCAAAATTTTGTGGTTAAATTTGTAACAAATTGTATTTAAATATATATTTGCAATATCAACCTTAAAAAACGTATATGAAAACAGTTTCTTCAATAGTAGAAAATTACATTAAAACAAAGCCTTTTTTGTTAAGTGCATTGTCGCAAGGAATCATTAATTTAACTTCTTTGGCAAGAAATATAATGATGGAACTTGATGTCGAACTCGGAAAAGAAGTAAAGCAAGGTGCTGTAGTGATGGCTTTGAAAAGACTTTCTGACGATTTAGATTTTAGAGTAAACCATAAAATTTCTAAAGTTTTAAAGAACATTGGAGAAATCACCGTTCGTTCTTCGTTAGTGGATTATAACTTCGGAGTTTCGGAAACCATTTTGAACAGCCAAGCCGAATTGATTTCTGAAATCAACAAGCATCCAGATATTTTTTATACGTCTTCAAGAGGTGTAAACGAAACCAATATCGTAGTGAGCGAAAGCGTTTCCTACTTGGTTGATAAGCATTTTGCTAACGAGAAGTTACTTGAAAAAACAGAGAACCTGGCGTCTATCACCATCAAGCTTCCAAAAGAAAATGTATCAACTCCAGGAGTTTACTATTTCATTTTCCAACGTTTGGCTTGGGAAGGAATTATCATCAACGAGGTAATTTCTACGTCTTATGAGTTTACGATTTTCGTAGGCGATGATAAAGTAGATGTTGCTTTCAAAGTAATCAAAGATTTGAAGAATTTGTAATAGATTCTAATCATATAAAAAAAGCGTCTTGAAAATCTCAAGACGCTTTTTTTTTATAGCATTTCCATCAGCTCCAATGCTTTCCTGACCGATTTTACATTCTCAAAAGTAAGCAGCAATCGCAAGCCGTTTGGTGTTTGTTTTTCCTTCATTTTCCCTAACGTTTGGTGTTTTTGAACAAACTGCAAAACCCTATGGAAATGATTCGATTGATAATAATCCGATTGCTGATCTGAAACAAAATACGCAATCATTTTGCCCTGCTTCATAATCAATTTTTCAATTCCGAATTTCGTAGCAATCCATTTTATCTTGATGCTGTTCAATAACGAAACCGCCTGTTTTGGCAATGGTCCGAAACGGTCAATCAATTTTTGCTCGTAGGCCAATAAAGCCGCTTCGTCCTTAATCAAGCTCAATTCATTATAAAGATTCAGCCTTTCCGAAATATTATTGATGTATTCGTCTGGAAACAACAATTCAAAATCAGTATCAATCTGAATGTCTTTTACAAATTCCTTTTCCATCGTTTCATCTTCCGGATACAAATCCTTGAATTCATTTTCCTTCAATTCCTCGATGGCTTCGTTCATAATCTTCTGGTAGGTTTCAAAGCCAATCTCGTTAATAAAACCACTTTGCTCGCCCCCCAACAAATCTCCAGCACCACGAATTTCCAAATCCTTCATTGCGATATTAAAACCGCTACCCAATTCACTGAATTGTTCCAAAGCTTGGATTCGCTTTCGAGCATCATCGGTCATGGCTGAATAAGGCGGACAAATAAAATAGCAGAACGCCTTCTTGTTGCTTCTTCCCACTCGGCCTCGCATCTGATGCAGATCAGAAAGTCCAAAATTATTGGCATTATTAATGAAAATCGTATTCGCATTTGGCACATCCAAACCACTTTCGATAATCGTCGTAGCCACCAAAACATCAAATTCTCCGTTCATAAAAGCCAACATCAATTCCTCGAGTTTCTTGCCGTCCATCTGTCCGTGACCGATTCCAACACGGGCTCCGGGAACCAATCGCTGGATCATTCCCGCCACTTCCTTAATGTTTTCTATTCGATTATTGATAAAGAAAACCTGTCCATTTCGCTGAATTTCATATGAAATCGCATCCCGAATCAATTCTTCATTAAAGCCAACCACATTTGTCTCAATCGGATAACGGTTCGGTGGAGGAGTAGTAATAACCGATAAATCCCTTGCCGCCATCAATGAAAATTGCAACGTCCTCGGAATCGGAGTTGCCGTCAGTGTCAACGTATCCACATTGGCAGAAATCGTCTTCAGTTTATCTTTTACGTTCACCCCAAATTTCTGTTCCTCATCAATAATCAGCAAGCCTAAGTCCTTAAAAATAACATTCTTATTGACCAATTGGTGCGTCCCGATTACGATATCGAGCTTTCCTTCTGCCAATTCTTTCAGCGTTTCGGCTTTCTGTTTGGCACTTCTAAAACGGTTCAAATAACCAATCGTTACCGGCATGTCCTTCAAACGTTCAGAAAATGTCCTAAAATGTTGGTAGGCCAGAATAGTTGTAGGTACTAGGACGGCAACCTGTTTACCATTATCCACCGCCTTAAATGCCGCACGAATCGCCACCTCCGTCTTCCCAAAACCAACATCCCCACAAACCAATCGGTCCATCGGCCGGTCGCTTTCCATATCGGCCTTTACATCTTGTGTAGAGGTAATCTGGTCGGGAGTATCTTCGTAGATAAATGAACTTTCCAGCTCCATCTGCAGGTAGCTGTCCGGCTTGTATTGAAAACCTTTTTCGAGTCTTCGTTTTGCGTAAAGCTGTATCAAATTGAAGGCAATATGTTTTACCCTTGCCTTCGTTTTTTGTTTTAAAATCTTCCAGGCATTCGAGCCTAGCTTGTAAATCTTAGGCGGAGCGCCGTCTTTTCCGTTGAATTTGGAAATCTTGTGAAGCGAGTGGATGCTCACATAAACTATATCATTATCGGCATAAACCAACTTGATGGCTTCCTGCGTCTTGCCTTCCACCTGAATTTTCTGCAAACCTCCAAATCGTCCAATTCCGTGATCGATATGCGTTACATAATCACCAACGGAAAGCGTATTGAGTTCCTTCAGCGTAATCGTCTGCTTTTTCGAATACCCGTTCTTGATGCTGAATTTATGATAACGCTCAAAAATCTGGTGGTCGGTATAGCAGGCAATCTGCAACTCTTCATCAATAAAACCTTCATACAAAGGCATCACCACAGTGTCATATCGTTTGGCAATGCTTTCAAAGTTCACTTCGTCCAAACTTTCAAAAATATCATGAAAGCGTTTCGCCTGTTGCTCGTTCGAGCACAAAAGGAAGTTCTTGATACCGTTCGAGTGATTGTCGTTGAGGTTGTTCAGCAATAAATCAAACTGCTTGTTGAAAGAGGGTTGGGGTTGTATATGAAATTCAAAGGATTTCTGCGTCTTGAAAATAGCCTTCGAAGCAAATTCCACCACCGTAAAATCCAATGCTTTCTTGATAAACGAAGCCTGATTCAAAAACAACAATTCAGGTTCCGAGTGTTTGATGTCCTTTGATAATTTCTCAAAAGCAACACCCGCTTTTTCAAACAATTTGTCCAGTTTGCTAAACAAACCTTCAGTATTGCTAATGAAAAGAACCGTCTTCGGGTTGATGTATTCCAAGAAACTTTCCCTATCTTCCTGAAAGAATTTATTCTCCACATTCGGAATAATAATGATCTTCTTCTGTCTTTCAATCGAAAGTTGGGTTTCCACATCAAAACTTCTAATACTGTCCACCTCATTACCAAAAAACTCGATACGATACGGATTGTCATTCGAAAACGAAAAAACATCAATGATACCACCACGAACCGAAAACTCTCCCGGTTCCGTAATAAAATCAACCCTTTTGAATTCATACTCAAACAAAACTTCGTTGATAAAATCAATCGAAATCTGGTCGCCAACCGAAACCTTCAAAGTATTCTTGTCCAGTTCCTTCTTCGTCACCACCTTCTCAAAAATAGCTTCGGGATAGGTAACGATTATCGCCGGTTTTTTTCTGGAATTGATGCGGTTCAGTACTTCCGCACGAAGCAAGATGCTCGCGTTATCTACATCTTCAATCTGGTACGGATTTCGATACGAACCCGGATAAAACAACACATCTTCGTTGTTAATCAGCTGTTCCAGATCATTCAAATAATACGCCGCCTCTTCCTTGTCGTTCAAGATCAGCAAATACGGATTTTCCGTTTTCGTAAAAAGCGATTTCACCACAAACGACAGCGAAGAACCAATCAAGCCCTTCAAATGAATCTTCTGTTCGCGTGTTTCCAATTGCTCCGCAATCTGTTTGATTTTCGGAGAATTGTCATATCTGTTCTGCAACGATGTCAGTGCTTTGCTCAATTTTCGCTATTTAATAGGAGTCGAAGGAATCGCTCTCGTAGTGTCCAACATTTTAATCATATCCGATTCGCCCTGCTCCATCGGAATCTTATCCCTACGCACAATCTCTTCAAATTGCAACTGCAACGACAGTAGCGCTTTGTTGATTTCAGGAACCAACGCCACCACTTTTTCCGCCGGAACATTGTCCAGATTCATATACAAGTCCAGCGAATTAATCTGCGTAGTCAGGATAGCAATCCTGCTTTTCACCTGCGGACTCGCAAATTTAATCGGAATATTATTGTTCAAATCCCTCACTTTCTTCGACAAGGTTTTCGACTTTTTCTTGAAAGCACCAATCGAGCTCTTAGGCTTCTGCTTCAATTCCGTCAAAAAATTACTCCATTCGCTCCAGTTGCTCAACCAAGTCTGCATTTCCTGGTCCATCGGTTTCTCGCTAAAGCTCCAATTCTTGTTAATCGTCTCAAAAACCTTTTCCCTTTTCTCCAAATTTTTCAACCGCGCCGTTTCCCGTTTCGCATCATCATCCTGACAAGAAACCCCCATAATCAGCAGAAAAAGAATATAATAAACCTTAATTTTCATCCCTCGAATTTTAGATGCACAAAGTTAAGATGAAATCTCAATTATAAACACCCTATTAAGAATTATTAACGAATCCATAATTCATTTCAGGAGCAAAACATCAGGCATTTGTTCCAGCCCTATTCCTGCTTTCCGTTCCAATCTTTTTATTTTTAAAGAAAAAATAAAAAGGATTTCCACTACAATCAGGGCTATAATGGAAACTATAGGCTCCTAGGAAACAATCCCACCCACCGCGAAACAAATTCCATCCATCAAAGCCAAATCTGTAAAAGGCGCACCATCCGTGCTAAATTTCCAGCACAATCACATAATAAAACGCCCCAAAATCCATCTCTACAACATTCTTCCAATCTTCAGCCCTACGTTGTTCAAAAGCAGTACGCCGGAAGAGCTTCTTGATACGCCGGAGCAATTTCTGAGGCGCCGAAAGCATTTCTGAAGCGCCGGAAAAGCTTCTTGATGCGCCGGAGCAATTTCTGAGGCGCCGAAAGTATTTCTGAAGCGCCGGAAAAGCTTCTTGATACTCCGGAGCAATTTCTGAGGCGCCGAAAGCATTTCTGAAGCGCCGAAAAAGATTCTTGATACGCCGGCAAGATATTTCTAAGCGTCGTTCTAGTTCCCATACGTTGTCGTGAGCAAGATGCTCACGCCCATAGGATAAGCCTTTTCCTAAGCAACCTCCAAGAATAGCACTTATCCAATTAATTCTGTTACATTTCTAAAAACCTTTCAAAAAAACATTTCCACAAAGAGGATATTTTGCGAAATCGTTATCTTTGCTTCACTAAACAACAACATCAAATGGATACTAAAATCTTAATCATAGGAGCTTGCGGACAAATCGGAACCGAGCTCACCCAAAAGCTTCGAACGATCTACGGAACCGATAACGTAATTGCTTCCGACATTAGAAAACTAAACACCGATGTCGTAAATTCAGGTCCTTTTGAAGTAGTGAATGCGCTCGACTTCAACCAAATCGAACACCTTGTAGAAAAGCACAACATCACCGATGTCTATTTGATGGCCGCCCTGCTATCGGCTACAGCCGAAAAGAATCCAGCCTTTGCCTGGGATTTGAACATGAACTCCCTTTTCCACGTCTTGAATTTGGCGAAAGCCGGAAAAATCAAGAAGATATTCTGGCCTTCGAGTATTGCCGTTTTCGGACCTACAACTCCAAAGGAAAACACGCCACAATATACCGTGATGGAACCTTCAACAGTCTATGGAATCAGCAAGCAGTCGGGCGAAAGATGGTGCGAATACTATCATAATATCTTTGGAGTAGATGTAAGAAGCATCCGTTATCCGGGTTTGATCAGCTGGTCTTCTCCTCCAGGTGGCGGTACTACCGATTATGCGGTTGATATCTATCACAAAGCCTTGAGCGACAAAACCTACGAGTGTTTCCTTTCGTCCGAAACCAAGATGCCCATGATGTATATGGATGATGCCATCAATGCGACCATTCAGATCATGCAGGCACCTGTTGAGCAAATAAAAATCCGTTCGTCCTACAATTTGGCGGCAATCAGCTTTACGCCAACAGAAATCGCGGCCGAAATCAAGAAGCATATTCCTGAATTCACAATTACCTACAACCCAGATTTCCGCCAGAAAATCGCCGACAGCTGGCCGGCAAGCATCGACGATAGTAGGGCAAGGGAAGATTGGGGATGGAAGCACAAATTTGATATGGATACCATGACCACCGACATGCTGGAGCATTTGTCCTAAGAATTATAACTCAAATAAAAACGCCATTCGTAACGGAATGGCGTTTTTTCTTGAACAAATCAGGGGGTAATTATTGCTGAACGATAGGATCTCTCAATGATTCTAAAACTTCTACTACGTCGCCAATCAACGCGGGATCGGTTACACCGTTTAGGCCTGCTGATGCTCCTACATATCCAATGAATTTGTCGTAGTTCGCATCGGTAGACTTGGCGCCCATTCTTGGATTTTGTGCAGGGTCGTGAGCTTCTACCATATTTAAACCAGAGTAGGTATTGGTTGCTCCTCCACCTGTGTTAGCAGAAAAGAAATCGGTTAGGTTTTTACTCAATACGGCTACGTTTGTAGCGTTTCCACCGGAAACTTCGCCAACAATTGGAGCAAAATGTGCGCCTAAATTGCCATTGCTGCCTGCCACAATATCGGCCACAATCAAGTTGATAGTAGAATCTACCACCGAGCGATAGCTCAAACGGCCTTTTTCGATCATTTGTCCAGGATTGTTAGGGTCGGCAACCTTGGCTGTGCCTCCTAATTTTTGATACAATGTCAATTCTACCGGCGGTGCGGTAGTGTTGTCGTCGTCACCGCAAGAAACCATAAGTGTTCCTGCCGTGAGGGTCATTGCGTAAAGCGCGATTTTTGAAATCTTTTTCATAATAGGGGTATTTGTGGTTAATTAAAAATGCTTTTTATTCCTCTTGAAAATTTATATTTGAAACTGTCTTCGTCCATCACGGGGCATACTTGCTTGGAAGCTATGTTAACGGGAATGATCAACCTTTCGGCTTTGTAATTTCCCTTTGCCATCAGCTGATTGAAAACCTGCTCGGAGTTCGTAATCTTGATGTCGTGGTAATAGACCATTACATTCTTATCGATATACACTTTTGGATTTTTTACTCCCGCAATGCTCTTCATGTTGCGGTGTATTTCTTTTGCCTTGAGGGAATCTATAGGTTCCTTAAAGTCGATACGGCTTATTTGCAAGGTGGCATTGTCGTAAACTTTTGGCTTTGCGGTTACGATATGGACTACCAATACAGTAAAGAGGATCAGAAAAATGCCGAGGATACTTCCTGCCGCGATTTTTATGTTTCTGTGGATTTTCATAATGCTTTTTTTAGTGGTTAATTTTGGTTGGTTTAAAGCATGTACGAACAGAATTGAAGCATGGTTTTAAAAAATGTTTATTTATATTTTTTCTAAATAGAGATATGAAAAAACTCCAAACAAATAAATGTTTGGAGTTTTCTTTTGTAAAAGGGGCGGTATTTATTTTTTTGATTTGATGGTGTTCATCAGTTTGTCATCGAAAGGTGTTTTTATTTTTACAACCTCGTCTACGTTGTCGTTTGGAACAGCCATCGAAAGAACATAATGTGCAATCTTCCATTGTCCGTCTATTTTTTTCAATACACCCGATCCTCTGCAAATTTTCATTTGGGTATCGAGCAGTTCATCGAACCAGGCGGTTTTTCCATCTTCTGATATAAAAATATTACGCTCTAAAGCAGTAAAATTCCATGCTCTCCCTTTGTCGAAATAAGGTTTTGCAAAAGATTTGAAGGCTTCCTTGTTCCAGTTCTCGGTAGCGTCTGTGCCAATGTAGATGCCGTCTTCTGCCATGGGAGCAAAATAGGCTTCGAAATTTGCTTCGGCGGCAGCCTTGTGCCAATCATTTAGAGTTTGATTGATTACTTCCTTGTTGTCTTTTGGAAGCTGGTAGGTTTTGCAGGAAATGAAGGCAAAGGCAAGGAATAAAAGAAGTGCTATTTTTTTCATTGGGATTGTATTTATTACGAAAGTAAGAATTTTGATTGGTTTTGCCCTTAGGATTTATTTGTAACTACTGTTTCTGACGGCGAAGCTAGCCCCGACATGAGTGGAAAGCTCGCTTGGTCCCGGGGTTCGGGACCAAGGGACTTGGAGCGTTGGCGGGATTAGCTCCTTGAAAAACTTCTAGGAAACGTTTGCTGCTGGTTCTTTAGCGAGTTCCAATATGGAGTTGTGTAATGCCGCATCTTTATGAGGATCGAGCGTTTCGTCGTGTTGCGAAATGTCCAAGCCGATATGTTCCGATTCTTCAGAAACGCGAAGCGGAATGAAGAAATTGGTGACTTTAAAGAGCAGTATGGATCCAAAAAAAGTGAAAAAAGACACGAGGAAGAGTGCCATCATGTGGTGTCCGAAAACAGTCCAGCCACCGTGCATGAGGCTCGCGTTTTCGCCTTGAGCGAAGATGGCAGTGAGGATCATTCCCATGATGCCGCCAACGCCGTGACAGGCAAAGACATCGAGGGTATCGTCTATTTTTTTCATTGCTTTGGAGTATAAAATTTTATTGGAGACAATGGCGGTTATGAACCCGAAGAACATACTTTGAGGTACCGTTATAAATCCTGCGGCAGGAGTGATGGCTACAAGTCCAACTACCGCACCGATGCAGGCTCCGAGGGCGGATACTTTCCTGCCGTGCAACCTGTCAAAAAACATCCAAGTCAGCATGGCGGCCGCGGATGCTGTAGTGGTGGTGGCAAAAGCCATTGCGGCAGTTCCGTTGGCGGCAAGCGCAGAACCCGCGTTGAAACCAAACCAGCCAAACCAAAGCATTCCGGTTCCCAACAGTACAAAGGGGATGTTGGTGGGAATGTGTTTGCTGTTCTTGCGTTTTCCTAAAACCACAGCCCCGGCCAAAGCAGCAAAACCGGCACTCATGTGGACTACGGTTCCTCCTGCGAAATCCTTCACGCCAAAATAAGTCCCTAAGATGCCATTCGGGTGCCAAACGGCGTGGCAAAGTGGTGTATAGATGAGCAACGTGAAGAGGCAGATGAACAATAAATAGGATATGAAACGAACCCTTTCGGCAAACGAACCCGTGATGATGGCCGGTGTGATTACGGCAAATTTCATTTGGAACAAGGCAAACAATATAAACGGAATGGTAGAAGCCATTTTGTTGTGTGGCAGTACATTTACATGGTCAAAGAAAGCAAATGATGTTGGATTTCCTATGATGCTGTAGAATCCATTTCCAATATGAAATCCCAGTGGCTCTCCAAAGGCTAGGCTGAAGCCAACGGTAACCCAAAGTAGGCAAACGACACCCAAACACACAAAACTTTGCAACATGGTGGAGATGACATTTTTTTTGCCGACCATCCCGCCATAGAAGAAAGACAATCCTGGTGTCATTAATAGAACCAAGCATGAAGCAGTTAGCAACCAAGCCACATCAGCAGGAACAATCTGATTGGTGGTGCCAAATTGTGAGAGAATTTCAGGAGTTGCTATCGCTTGTGGCCATAAAATACCTGTTAGGGAAACTATACTGATAATGATAAAGGATATGATCCAGCGTTTTTCTATTTTTTGTTCTTTTGTTTTCATTTTTAACCCTATTTTCATTGGGGTAAAATTAATAAAAATGTATTTATTTTTTAATCATGTGGTGATTTTAAATGGGTATGCTATGATTTTTGATAAAAATATTTTTTTAGAACCAAATTTTAAAGATTAATTTTTTTTATGTCTATAAAATTGTGAATCATCTTAATCCGATGGGAATAAAAAATCCGCCAATATTTGGCGGATGTATTTCTAATGCCTCAAGAACAATTCGGCGAGCAATTAATGGGATTTC
Source organism: Flavobacterium sp. PLA-1-15 (assembly GCF_049060005.1). NCBI lineage: Bacteria > Pseudomonadati > Bacteroidota > Flavobacteriia > Flavobacteriales > Flavobacteriaceae > Flavobacterium > Flavobacterium sp. PLA-1-15. The sequence goes on from NZ_JBMGQS010000007.1 coordinate 63,214, forward strand.
TTCCGGTTTTCAAAATCTTCTGCAATTATGGCAATCATAATTTCGTTGGTCTTGTGTTTCTAGGCAATTTTTCAATTTCAATTTTTTTAGGTATTCCTGCAATAAATCTTTAGCTTGTCCTTGCTTTTTGCTGTATTGAATAATTTCTAGGGCTAGTTCCTTGTCACCATTTTAAAGTTATGATGCTTGGACACACCCATAACGGATATAGCATAATTTTTTCTGCCAGCTGTATCAATTCTCCTGATGCGCCTGCCTTGCTGTTCCGTTTCAGCGAACTTGCCATAGGTCGAGTACGCTTAATTTGATATTTTTCATACTTACAAAGGTAAGGATGATATTTCTTAAAGTTAAGTCAAGATATTTATGGGGATGTTATAGTTTGGTAAATCTGCAAAGGTATCAATACATCAATTACTTAAAGTTATTGCAGTGAGGATGAAAGTTATGGGTGTTAATATTATGTACAAAAAACCAATAATTCTAATAAGGTTTGCTTCTCTTGAATATTTGACATCATATTGATGGATTATTTTTTTATATTCTTTTTTTGTTATAAAGTATCTTTTAAATATAAAATAATAGATTAAGAAAATAGATGCCAAAAATATTTTTATAATAATAATTGGGATTGATGTAATAAATTGTTTAGGAATAATAAATTTTATAAAAAATAAAGCCATTATAGTATTTGTTGATAATAATAATGACAAAGCCGTATTAGCTAATATATGATCTATAGGCTCTTTTCTACGGATAATTGTAGACAATTTGTAAATCGAGTAATAAAGAAAACTTAATGGTTTCATCATTCAAGTATATTTTGTTCCAAAGTCTTTTGATTATATGCGTAAGAAGCTAGTTCAGCGGCTCCATATACTAAAGCAATAATAGCAACTGCTGGAGCAGCTGTTGTACCAGCAACTATCCAGGCGGCGGCAACTAGAGCTGTATTAATTCCAAAACCAACAGTATCTGCAGTTGAAATTTGTTCACCTGTAATAACTTTTGTTCCAATTGACACAACTGAAAGCCCATAACCGGCAATTCCTATCCTATTACCCCAAACTCCTAGAGAATTTGTGAAGGCTTTTAATCTTGAAGCCGCTGCTTGAGTTCCTATTCCAAATGCTGGAGCGACTTTTTTTGCCAAGTTGTATTGCCTTGCTTTATTAACACCTGTCTGGACTGTACCCCAAAAAGTAGTTGTTGCATTTGTCATTTGACCAAGATTGTCAGTGTAAGCATACCAGTCAAAATCATTATCGAATCGATCTATACCAGATCTATCGTCATAATTACCAAACATACTTTTATCATTGCTTACAGCTACTTCATTAAGAGTTCCTCCTTGCCATGTCCACTCACCATTACTATAAGTATATTCTGATCCAAAACTTGTCACATAGCTCTGTCCTTCCGTAATCGTTTGTCCTGCATAATAATCATCACATTCATCACAAAGGCCTGTCGGGTCATTCAATGCAACAGGATTGTTTCTTGCAAAGCCATAAGGAGAAATATTGTAATACATCTCCGAAAGCACATCCATAGTGGTGAACCTTCCAGTGGCATTATCATACTGCCTGAAGTCCATAGCCGTAACATTCAGCCCCAGCTCTTCCTGAAGCTCCTTGCCGTTATACTTGTACTTCTGCGCATTGGCATTGCCACCGCCGTTGTAGACACCACCGCTGTGCTTTAGGCCAAAGGGAAAGTAATGGTTCTCCTCGATTACCTCACTGGCAGTGATGGATCCATTCCTGTTAGAGTCCGAATAGCTCAGACGGACATTGCCAAGATGGTCTTTGTACTGGTAAATATACGACAAAGTAGCGACGGCATTGCTATTCAGGGTGCAGTATCCTTCCGGATGTGCAATGAAATCCAATTTCGTGCCCCCCGTATTCACCTTGCTATAGCCATATCCCGGCCCGTATTCTGTAGTGGCGGTGTTTGTCCCAGTGGTAACCACTTTCCGGAGCTTCTGCCCCAAGGCATTGTAGGTATAGCTTATCTTGGTCGAGGCGTCCCCATTAAATATGATTTCGGTCGGAAGGTTCAGGTGATTGTAGGTAATCGCATCCGTACTACCGTTTACGATGCCCTTGTTAAGGTCTCTTGTCATATTCCCGTTGATGTCATAGCTATATTGTTCCGCCGTGTTTGTTGGCGCCATGACCGTTGTAAATCCCTCTCCAGCAATACCGTCCTCCCTTATCCTCATCAGGCGGTTGCCATCATAGTAGTAAGTCATTACATCCATCTGCAGAGAACCGTTACCCGAACGCTTCATATTCTCAATATTTCCGTTCCTGTCGTACGAAACATTCTCAAAGAAATTGGAATCTTCCCCGGCATTGCCCGTGTTCTTGTAAAGGGCCTTGTTGAGCCTGTCCAGTCCGTCATAGGTGTAGCTGTAGTTCTTCCACTGGTTGCCCGTCATGGTCCTCCACGAGGTCTGGCTGATGTTACCGTTGTATAAAGCTGTGGCGCCAGCAGTGGGGTTGTTGTAGTGCAACTCTAAGGAAAACAACTCATTTGGAGAAGGGATAGTGGATGTTGGCTTATTGATTCCGGTAAGCCATCCTTTTATATTGAAGTTATACCTTGTCTTCTCAAGAGCATAGGCATCCCTGTAGGTATAATTGTTTATGGAAATATCCTTCATTGTAGCATTGGGGTAAAAGAAATAAGCTGTTGGAAAATAAGTGGCAGAGGAACTTGCGCCAGATAGCGTATAGAACTGCACGCCATTTTTCTTGAAGTTTATGTTCTTGTCAATCCTTTCGATGATAATTTCATCACCTTCCTTATAGTTGGTCTTAATCCCAAGGTCAGTTGTTCCCTTAAAAATCTTAAGCTCCTTTCCGCCTTGGCTGTGTGATGTCTTGAGAAGTCCTACGGCGTACTCGATCTGGTTATATGGGACTGAACTAGGGGAAGCCGATGTTGAAATACCGATCCTTATCTCATCGCTTGCATTGGTGACAAGGAAGGAAAGGTTGCCACTGCCAATGATTTTTTCCAGTGAGGATATCTTTGCATTGGTCCAGCTTTCAGTGGTGGCCGTCTTCTTGTAGGTCCCATTGCTATAGGAAACACCTACAACATCAAAACGATTCCATCGCGTTCCCACCTTTTTCTCGACCAGCATCCCGAGTTCATCATAACTGTTGAATGCGATCAGCTGTGTAGCATTGGGACCTATCTTTTGGTTGTGACGGACCAATCTGTCGGCATGGTCGTACTCATAAAAATCATACGTTATAAGATTGCTAATGGCTCCTGTCTTTGTATGAGTAGTCCTTCTTTCCAGCACCTTCCCAAGAAAGTCTAGCTTGTTTTCAATAATATCAATGGTTCCAAGCGTTGGATTGTCGGTCCTGGACCAAATCACCCTAGCCTTGTCGTCATATCCAGTCACCGATGTAGCCCATTGGCTCGTGCCAAGCGTCCTTACCTTGACTACAGCAGGAAGGGTTTTCATGTCAGCGGTTATAGAAGCACCATAATAGGTTGTAGAGGGGATTGTTGCACCCGCAACAAGATCAGAGTTAGCATAACTGTCATAATAGTTAATCGTAAACAGGTTGGTATTGGAAACAGGGAAAGCACTGTTGGTATAATATGTATTCGTGCCACCAATAAGTATAGGCGTACTGCTTTTTGCCTCGTAGAGCACAGGAGCCACTACAAGATCCAGAGACGTCTGGATGGAGTCCCTGATTGCCGTATCATTGTACTCCCCAGTATACGTAATCCTTCCAAACGCATCATATTTGCTAAAAAGCCACTTCCCCTGGAGCTTTAGCCTGCTGTCCTGTACCAATACAGGCCTGTCCATTTTGTCATATACGATATATTCCCAGCCCTTGCCAGGAAGTTTCTTCTCCGCAATACGGCCACGATAGTCGTATAGGTACTGGTAGCACAAATCGTCCAACTGGGTTGAAGGGGTGTCGGCAAGCGGTGGGATTACATACGATAAATTTCCGTACTGGTCATACACGTAATACGTATCGTGTGGGGTGAGGATCGAATCGACAAAGCTGAAGCTCCTCTTCAATATCAACTTGCCCTCCATGTTTATGAATTCTTCGATGGTATTCAGCTTGCCATCCAATGCCTTCCAATTTTCATTCTTGCTTACAATCTTCTGAAGCCTATTGGATTGGTAAGGGGGTGTCCCTCCCTCCAGTACAGAAACATAAAGTTTTCTAGTTGGATTCCATTGGGATGAGGCCTTATAAGACATCACATTCTCTTCCAATGTATTTAACCTGTACTCGTATCGGGAGACCCTGTCAGTTAAAACACCTGGATCAGGATTGGGTTGCCACAATGTACCGGTACCTCCCTGCTTCAGTTTCCTATTGAGGGGTGAAGGTTCAAATACCGAAACTTGATAGGGCTTATTGTCTCCATAGTGTTGGGTGTAATAGCCGGATTGTAACGTAGAGGCACCTGCAACAAAATCCTGACCGTTCTGGTTGGAGGAAAAAGGTAGGAATTCCCTTTCGGTACGCCCATAGCTGTCATATTCATAATGGGAAACTATATTCTTCTTGGTCGCTGAATTCTTCAACAGGATATCTTGAACAGGTCTTCCAAGTCCATCAAAATAAGTAATCTGTTCAAGCTTCTGATCTGCCGTGTAGCTGGGATTGTCCGGGTCTGCAATAGATACGGTGAAGGTCTTGATGAAGGATGTCGCCGTTGCACCAGGGGCCGAATAGTTCTCCTCGATTTTGAGGCAATTGCAATTGCCCCCGATGCTGACCTTGTAAAGGTTCGGATAACTTGGACCACAATCCATATTGCCCAGAACCTGATAAGGTATAGGAGCACTTATGTTTATTGATGGGGTCGGCGATTGGGCGACCATATAAGCTCCACCGGGAAACGAAACGTTAAAGGTTACTGTAAGTACATCATTGATGATGCTAACCTTGATGGTGCCTTGTCCATAATTGCTGAAAAAGGACTGCGCATCGGCCCCGGACATGTTAAAAGTCTTGCTCATATCGCTGTAGGTGCCTGATGATTCCGAATTGTAAACAGTGGTCCTGATGTAATTCTTGTCCGGGCTTTGGCCTAAAACAACAAAAGGGAATACTAGGAGGAAGGAAAATATGATTCTCATGTGGCTATCTTATTGTTTGTAATTGTAATCTTTGCTCGACAAAACATTACCGTCGTTGTCCTTGACAAACTTCAGGCGGTTGAAAGAATCATAAGTGTAAAAGATGCACTTACCGCGCGCATCGGTTATGCTCTTGACACCAACCAAAGGATCATACGTATAGGTTGTAACTAGGCTGTCGGGAAAAATGCTTCTGAGATTGTTAAGGGCCACTCTGAGATTTTCTTCGGTCTCTTTAGTATATTCAATATCAGATAGCGCTTGAAGATCGATAATGATTGATGATAGAATATCTCTGTTGTATACTAGATTCTCAATCTTCGCAATTAATTTGGTCTTGTTGTAGCCCCAGATAAGTACTGTCTTTGGCCCTGACTTTTGGGAGATTTCAAAAGGCTTGGAAACGAGAAGATCATATCGGTGGAATTCAAAATCTAGTTGCAAAGGATTATCACCAAAAGCAATATGTGAGGTCGATGGAAGTATCCTATCGAAAGCAGCGTGACGTGTAAAGAGTTTACGAGACCTATATTTTAAAGTAGTATTTTTATGCTGATCAACTTGTAAGGGCACTGATATATAGTTGTGCGATGCATTCTTCATTGCTAGTAATGAGGTTAGCTCAGCAAAAGTCAGTATACCGCCTGGAAGGCTGTTTGTACTGACAACATCCTTGGGATAATAAAAAGTGGTCTTCTGTATATCTACGCCACCATTGTCAGTCAAGGCTTTGGTCTTCACCATTCCATAATCGGTGTAGGTATAATTTTCAACTATCTGGTATTCATTGCTTCCGTCAAATGAGGTTACAGTCTTTTGGCTCGGAAGATAATTACTCGCCTTGATGTACTTGAATGCTGTAAGTAAATGCACTACATTGTTCTCTACAGAATACGATTGTACAGGCCTGTTTATTGGTTGCGAAAACTGATAATTGCCATTTGTATAATCCGCATACGTAAAGTGTGTCTTTTGTACCCATCCACCAGCTTCCGAAAAAATATTTTCCTCCAAAAGCTTACCGCGCCTATAGGAATTATCGGTGAAGATGTTTGCTCCTATGCCACTGTTCAATATTAGAAAATTAGCCATGCTACAGTTATAAGTGTTTGAAACGGTAGTAGTTTGAGTCACATAACCTTCGTTGGTCCTCTGGATTAAATTTCTATTATCGGGCTCCTCGTTGGAGGTGAATTTAAATTCCTTGTAGCCGTTTCCAACTTCCTTTTCAGTAATTCTGGAATAGCCAATATAGGCACCTATGGAAATATCTGCATTGAGGTTGCTCTTGTCAAATAGTTTCCAATCGACAACATTTGTACTTGTCCCAAGTGGTGTGAATGAAAAAGGATCAGAGGTGCTCGTGACATCAAAAAATTTTTTTGTGGGATGTCCGAAGAAAGGTATTGAAGACAATTTTCCCGAACTTATGCCATTTCCCTTATTGTAACCGTATTCAACTGTCTGCACCCCTCCATAACCATCTCTAAGCAACTGCTTTGCAATCCTGACTCCTCCTCCGGTTATAGTTTTTCCAAATACCTCAAAAGTATTGGGTTCGTATACGAACTCCAATTCGCCACCCGTCGGATACTGTATTTTGGTGAGTGTCCATGCCTTGGAATTATTATTAGCTGTACGGTCAAAATAACCGTTTATGGTGCTGTAGGAAGTACCAGCAACAGGAAAGGGAAGCAGCGAATATTCGTATTTGTTAGGGTAATAATACAGCTTGGGATTGGGTTTTAGAATGTCTATTTGAGCAGTATTAAGCACGTCTGGAGAACCATTAAAATACCCCAGAAAATCTACAGAAAATGAATTTATTGGTGGCAGTTTTACAGACTCGTCATACGTAAATTTATAGGCAGGTTTGCCTCTTTCTTGAAAACCTGTCAGTTTAAGCCTCTTGTAGCGATAATCACTGTAGTCTGCATAGCCATTTTCATTGAATTCGCCAACACCGTAATCGGATTGGAAATAATCATAGCTCAATTGGAACGAATTGACAACGTCAGAATTTTTATTCTTAAGTTCCACCCCTGTCAGGAAATCTCCAGCATAGATGTCGAGCCTGGCACCTCCGCTATCGGGAACCGACGCGCTGTCCCCATTGTAGTAGAACTTTATTTCACCTTCGTCAAAACTTATGGACTTTAGCCTTTTCAATTGTACATCTATACGCCTTGTCCTGTTAGTACTTCTGGGATAATATTCTTCCTTAAAATAGTAATCATTGCAAGAAAGATTTCCATTTTGCGTTGGATATGCCGTATAATTAAAGGTGTCCTGTGTACCGTTCATTAAAAGCCTCATCTGATCCTCCGTTAATGGAATTCCATCTGCCATCTCATACGGGTTGGAGGAGGTGGTGTCGTATTCAAATGTTATGGACTTGCCGGTGCTGGTGTCAATTATTTGCGAAATATGCCAAGCCGATACCTGCGCCGGAGCAAAATAATTCTTGGTCGACGTGTAATCAAAGGTAGCGCTTAGATCGTAATCATTGAATATGTACTTTATACCATCATTGGTTAGGACTGTAATCGAAAAAAAATCCTGAGTTGGAAAGTCATAGTAGTCTTGTGTGGGATATGCGTTATTTGTTATTGGATATATGGAGGCATAGTGGGTATCAAAAGTCTGCTTCCCTCTTACAGCATTGATCAGTGTCCCCTTAGGGGTGATCTCTACCGGTGTGGTAGGGTCAGTGAAAAAAAAGGATATTGAGGAAGTGTGGGTATAGAAATTATAGGTGTCCGGTAGAAGGTCTACATTCTTATTGCTGCCCGACATAGGAATACCTCGCCTTTTTGCTAAAAAATAGCCAACATTTTCCGAACCTTCCAGCCATGCCGAGAGCTCTTTACTATGTTCTGAGGGAGAATAAGAATAATAGTAGGGATCAGAGGTGCTGATAGCATTATCATATTTATTGTTACCCAAATTATTGAAATCATTATTCTGGTTTACGGTTCGGGTAATTACGGTCCTAGATAAATTCCAACCTAAGCCTACATTAGAAGCAAGCTGGTCTACCTTAATCCCGCCTGTATCATAATTCAAGCTTATGGGATAGGAAATATTTCCCGTATTGATAGTATAGATGGGGATGTTCACATTCGCCTTCCCTGTATAATGATTCAACGGATTAATCTTGTATTTCTCAAAACTGTATACATCTGGAGGAGAAACGGTGTAACTTTTTATGTGACTCGTTGCATCAAACGGGATATCTTGAGCTACACCTTTTAGTGATATAACAACCAAGATAAATGAATAAAAACAAAGTCCAAATATTTTATTGCTCATGAGCGTAGATTTTAGTTTTCCAAAAATATTTAAAATATATTTAATAAATAAGCTTTTTTCTACAAAAAAAGATTTAATAAATTCTTTATGTTTAGCTCCAGTCCAAAAAAAAGACCGTCTGTAAGGACGGTCTTTCAATAAATATTGAAAATGATATTAGTTTACTGTAATATCATCGATTTGCATTGTTGTAGTAAGTGCAGATCCAGCACCATTTCCAGTATATTCAAAAATGAAGAATCCATTTCCTGTTACTGTTGCAGGGATGTTATATACACCACTGTTAGTAAAGTTTACTGCATATCCGGTAGTGGTTCCGCTAGCAATTGTGAATTGGCTAGTGATGTCAACCAATGTTGCATTGCTGATATCAGTTCCAGGAGTATAGTTTGTAGTATACCATACTTTCAATACTGCACCGTTGTTGAATCCATCTTTGGTTTTGAATGAAAGTGTATTGGCCGCCGTCATGTCTACAGGTACATAGAAGAATGTTTTGTTTACTTCATTTGAAGCATTTGAACTCATCTGGATGTATTTGTTACCTGTATTAGGAGGGAATTGTTTAACCTCCCAATATCTAGCTCCAATGTAAGAATCATTCAAATATTTAGGGAAAATTCTGTTGTTTAAAGCATAACTTTCGAAGTTTTCAGTAAAGCTTCCTAAGTATGCAATTTCAGTTCCACCTAATTGTGTGTTGATGTAGAATCTTTCCTCAGTCAATTTGATATCCGATTCTGTTCTAGGAGTAAATTGGTAAGTAGATCCAAAACGAGTTAATATACCTCTGATTGTACCACTGTTACCTGGTACTAAATTAACTGCATATTTAGAGAAACTTGTAGATCTTACGATGATTGTTTTTCCTGTAGCATCGGTAATAGTATGGTTTGTTCCAGAAGTTCCGTTTGTTGGAATGTGGTAAGGTTTTCCTACAGCACTAGTAAGGAATTGTACTCCAGTAAATTCTACTAATTTATTCAAATGTAGGTTAGAAGCTATTGCTTCAGTAATTGTTAATCCAGTTACTAAATCATCGTCATTTTTCAAATCATCACAAGTTCTTGGAATAGTTGGAAATACTAATGGTCTTGCGATTCTGAAAACAGAGTTCCCGTCTAATTCTCCAATTAATAAACCACCATCTTTGATTTGAACGTAGCGGTCTTTCAAATTGATAAACACTTTTCTTCCTGATTGGTATTCAGCTGAATAGTTTTCAATATCAATTAAAGCAGTAAGAGCGATAGCTTTATCTTCTGATTGTAGGTGCATCGTTTTAAAGAAATTTCCACCTTTATCAGCTGATACTACAATTGCAGTTATGATATCATTATCTGGATACTTAACCGGCAATCCAGCGGCCGCATTCGCGATATCAAAAATTTCTTGGATTGTCTTAGTTGGAGTAATACTAGCAGCTTCTACACAGTTAAATTTGTCCAAATTAGGTGTTCCATAATCGTCGTCGTTAACACAACTAGTAAGGATGCCAGCTGATAACGCTACATATAAGATTGATTTTAAAAAATTCGTTTTCATATTTATATTATTTAAATAATTTTTTTAATTAAAAGTTGAAATATACATTTAAGAAATAAGTTCTTCCATAACCATAGAAATATTTAGGTCCAAAAGAACGTGCAGGTCCTTGCATGTCTTGTTTGATTTCTTTGAAGTTCGCGTTTCTTGCTTGTTCAAATCCACCTGTAACGTAATCTACATCGAATACGTTGTTGATAGACGCAAAGAAACCAACAGTGTTTCTGTTTTTTGCGCTCACCCTCCAAGATTTACCTCCTGTTAAGTTCACCAATCGGATTGGATCAAATTTTTCCTGTTTCAATAACTTTCTTCCTTCTTCTTCAGTAGCACCATAGAATGGTAATCCTTGTGGGTCATCTACATTTTTATAGAAGTTACTGGTTCTTAATAACGGAGAAACATCAATATAAGTATCATCCAAGTAATTTGCATTTAAGCCAACCCACCAGAATCTAGGATCTCTATATTCAAGACCAACAGAATATGCTTTTTGAGGAGTACCCGCTTGCTTGTAATCTTTCATAGTTGATTGACCATAATCAATTACTCTTTGTGCGTTATCAACACTTAGTTTTACATTAGGATTGTTATCAAATGTATATTGACCATAAGCGGCAGTACCTGTTGCTTTAATAGTTGAAGTTATTTGATACTCCAAACCAAATTCCGCACCCATGTTCTTTCTGTTGATACCTGTAACAATTTCAGCAACAAAAGCATTTCCGGAACCACCAAGTAATTCTCCGCTTTCATCGAGTACACCCACACCTTCAGAATAGAAGAAACCGATATCTGTTGCATTTTGGATTTTAGAATAGAAACCTGTCAATCTTGCTTTTAATTTTGGCATTCTGATGATGTAACTTGCATCAAAAGATTGTACCGTTTCGCTTTTAATATCCGCTACGATGTTGTTGTTCAAACGCGCATTCGGGAACGTGTTACGCATCGTAGGAGCGCTGTTCATATAAAGAGCGTTGAAATCTAGGAAATGACGTCCTGTAATTTTATAAGTCAAACCTCCTTTGAAACCGAAGTTTTCAAATTTTGCTTTGTCGCTTTTTCCAAGGGAATTAGTTGGGTAGATACCATTTTGGTACAAACCTTCTCTTTGGTAAACCGATTTAGAGAAGTTTTGCGCTAAATAGAAGTCAAACTTATCGTAAGAGAATTTGAATTGTGTAAATGCTTGGAAAACATCTGCATGCAAAATATAGTTATAACCGTAACGATCACCTTCAACAACGGTTCTATTTGGAGTCAAAAGGTTAGGTTGCGATTGATCTCCTGAAAAGAATTGATCGACATCTTTATAATACTGTCCTCCTAATAAATCCAATACATTTTGGAAGTTTTCAGATCTAAGCTTTCTATATGTAGCACCAGCATTCAAGATGATGTTATCCGATAATTGAGTGTTTAAGATGCTGTTTGCTGTAAATAGTTTGTCATCTGTTCTGTCTTCATACAAAATGGTTGTAGATTCACCACCATTATTTACGTTAGCGTCGTAGATAGCATTCCAGTTTATTTGTTTGTTATTTAAAAACGTTGTTCTGGAAAGATCGGCGTTTAATAAATTTTGTGGTGAATTCCCTATATAATCACCAAAATCATCATGCTTTGTGGTGTAATAACTTGGTAGTTTTCTGTAATAAGTTGGGTCTGGATTGCTAGCTCCATTAAAATCAAAACGACTATTACCTATCGAACCAAATTGGTATGAAGCATTAGTGTTTAAATTTGTTTTCTCGTTGATTTTCCAGTAATGGCTCAAGATAAAGATTGGTTCTTCAACATCTTTGTCTCTTGAATTTCTCTTTTTACCATCTTGCCAACCCCAGTAAGAGTTGTATTTGATACCAGCCAAGTCGTTAATCTCTTTTGTATTAGGAGAATTTTTTCCTCTGCTGTTTTGAGCATAAATTGCAGTAAAGTTTAAACTATGGCTATCGTTTATTTTCTTTTCAACACTTGCAAAGAAAGAATTCGCACTGTAGTCTGTTCCTTCAAAATATCCTTCAACAGCCCATCTTCTTGACGCAGAAATTACATAAGCCCATCCGTTTTTGTCCATGCCAGAAGCATGAGTAGCCATTGCTCTCCAGTTGTAGTTTGTATTCGTTCCAGAGAATGAAATTCTTGTTCCAGGTCTGTAAATTGAAGCCCTAGTGTTGATTTCTTGTGTTCCTAAAGGACCTCCGAAAGTATAATCAGAAGGAGCAGAACCGTTTGTAAATTCTTGATTTCTAGTAGCATCATTCAATCCTCCCCAGTTACCCCATTGTGGACGTCCATCATAAATCTTATCCATTGGAACACCATTAATCATGGTTCTTCCATACTCATTGTCCAAACCTCTGATTCTAAAACGAGCTTGTCCCCAGTTGAAGGCAGCTGCTTGGTTGAATACATCTCTTGTGGCTTGTAATAGTCCAGCTGTACTCTCAGAACCACTATTGTCATCACCTAAATCACTTTCGGTAATGGTAATTAAGCTTAATTGTTGCTCAGAAGTGATGTCTTCTTCCAAAACAATAATACCCAAATCCAAAGTTGCACCTGGGCTAACTTCGATTGCTAAAATTTGTCGCGAATAACCACTACTGGTTATTTCCAACAACTGATTTCCAACAGCTACATTTTCAAAAACAAAAATACCTTCTGAATTTGTCATCTTCGTAGATGTCGAGTTTTGAATTGTTGCGACTACATTTTCCAAAGGTTTTTGCGTCTTAGAATCAACAACTTTCCCAGTGATACCGGTAGGTTTGTCCTGTGCCCATACAAAAACCACTTGCATCACAAACAGAATACTAATTACAAGTTTTTTCATAAATAAATTTAATATTAATCCGTTTTGTTAAAATAATTATTTCTTAACGGCGTCAAAGTTACATTATTAATTAATATTATTTACTTTTGCTCCCAAGTTTGTGTTAAACTTGACGATAAATTAATATGCTAGATATGAGAATTAAGAATTTACTGACTGTTTTTGTTGCACTATTGTCAATAATTACAGCCAATGCACAGGAAAAAAAATATAAAGTGCATACTATTGCATTTTATAATGTTGAAAATCTTTTTGACACCATCAAAGGGCCAAATTTCGATCAAGAATATCTTCCAAGTAGCGGCTGGACTTCTGCCAAGTATAAGAAAAAGTTAAATAATTTAGGTAAAGTTATTCCAGGAATTGGAACAAACGATCAACAAAAAGAATCTCCAACTATTATTGGAGTATGTGAGGTTGAAAACAGAGGAGTTCTTGAAGATTTGGTAAAAAGCCCTCTGTTAGCCAGTAAAGATTATGGAATTGTTCATTTCGATTCACCAGATGCAAGGGGAATCGATGTAGGTTTCCTTTATCAAAAGAAATTCTTCAAACCAACAAGTTATAAGAATATTCCACTTTACATCTATAAGGACCAGTTGAAAGAGGTTAAAAATGATAAATACGATGAAGCGGACGATGTAAAAAAGCCAGAAGTTGATCCAACCAGTAAAAGAGTTTACACTCGTGATCAATTATTGGTGACAGGAATCCTTGAAGGAGAGGAAATCCATGTTATTGTAAACCACTGGCCATCTCGTTCAGGAGGAGAAAAAAGAAGTAGTCCTTATAGAGAAGCTGCTGGAAAGCTAAATAGAAAAATAATGGACTCTTTGTTTAAAATCAATCCAGATGCAAAAATCATCACGATGGGAGATTTGAATGACGGAAGCTACAATAAAAGTGTAAAAGAAGGAATCGGAGCAAAATTGAAAAAATCTGAAGTTCAAAAATTCGGAATTTATAACCCTTTTGAGCAAATGGCAAAAGATGGTCACGCAACTTTATTCTATAGGGATTCAGGTGATATTTTCGATCAAATCATGGTTTCTGAGCCTTTAATCAGAGATGATTATTCCTCATTGCGTTATTGGAAAGCAGGAATTTATAACAAGCAATTTTTGATTACACCAAGCGGACAATATAAAGGATATCCTTTAAGAAACAGCTCTAGTGAACCAGGATTCAGCGATCACTTTCCAGTTTACATTTATCTGATTAAAGAAATAAAATAGGAAGAAACTCAAATGAACTTTACCGCAAATTCGCAAATTAAAAATGATTTGCGAATTTGCGGTTTTTTTTGTCATTCTGAGTATGCTGTTTTTTGCTTAAATTAGCTTTAAAATAAAACCTATGCCACTTTCAAAACCCTTCAACCTCAATAAATGGATCGATGAAAACCGTCATCTCCTAAAACCACCCGTTGGAAACAAAAATATATATGTAGATTCACAAGATTATATCGTAATGGTGGTTGCAGGGCCAAATGCCCGAAAAGACTATCATTACAACGAAACCGAGGAATTGTTTTACCAACTCGAAGGCAACATAAAGGTCATCGTTCAGGAGAATGGAGAACGGAAAGAAATGGAACTGACAGCCGGCGATATGTATCTGCACCCTGCCAAAACGCCACATTCTCCTGTTCGTTCAGAAAATTCAATCGGATTGGTAATCGAAAGAAAGCGTGCAGGTTTAGGCTTTACAGATGGATTGCTTTGGTTTTGCGACAACTGTAACCACAAGCTTCATGAAGTTTATTTTGAGTTGAAAGATATTGAGAAGGATTTCCTTCCTCATTTCCAGCATTTCTATAATTCTGAGCATCTTAGAACCTGCGACAAATGCGGAACCGTGATGGAAACCGATTCGAGATATTTACTTAAAAAGTAAGTGTTTCAAAGTTTATAAGAAACCGCAAATTCGCAAATTAAAAAAAAATAATAATCTGCGAATTTGCGGTTGTTTTTTTTGTCCAACATCATCTACAATATATTAAAAGAAAAAGGAAGTTTTTTATATCAATTAACAAAAACATATTGTCAAAAATGTATTTTTAATTGGCAGGATTGCATCAAAAATCCTAACTTCGCAAAAAAATAATACAATCTACAGTAAAAACGTTATAAATGGCAACAATAGCAGAACAGTTCGGCATGACCGAAGCCTTGAAAGAATTAGGGATTAAAGACATTAACGAAGGAACTTCAACAGGAAACAGCTGGTTTTCTAACGGAGAACTTTTGGAAAGTTTTTCACCAGTTGATGGGAAATTAATTGGAAAAGTAAAAACTTCTACTCCAGCAGATTACGAAAAAGCGATGCAAAGCGCAACCGAAGCCTTCAAAACATTCCGTTTGATGCCAGCTCCGCAAAGAGGAGAAATCGTGCGTCAATTTGGAGAAAAATTGCGTCAAAAGAAAGAAGCTCTTGGGAAATTGGTTTCGTATGAGATGGGAAAATCTTTGCAAGAAGGTTTAGGAGAAGTGCAGGAAATGATCGACATCTGTGATTTTGCAGTTGGACTTTCACGTCAGTTGCACGGTTTGACGATGCATTCTGAGCGTCCAGGACACAGGATGTACGAACAATACCACCCGCTTGGAGTGGTTGGAATCATTTCAGCTTTTAACTTTCCGGTAGCGGTTTGGTCTTGGAATACGGCTCTAGCATGGATTGCAGGTGATGTTTGCATCTGGAAGCCATCTGAAAAAACACCGCTTTGCGGAGTGGCGTGTCAGAACATCATTGCAGAGGTTTTGAAAGAAAACAATCTTCCAGAAGGAATTTCTTGCTTGATCAACGGAGATTACAAAATTGGAGAATTGATGACGGCTGATAAAAGAGTGCCATTGGTTTCTGCGACAGGTTCTACCAGAATGGGTAAAATCGTGGCGCAAGCCGTTGCAGGACGTTTGGGTAAATCATTATTGGAATTGGGTGGAAACAACGCTATCATCGTTACGCCAGACGCAGATATTAAAATGACGGTTATTGGAGCTGTTTTTGGAGCGGTAGGAACTGCAGGACAAAGATGTACTTCAACGCGTCGTTTGATTATCCACGACAGTATTTATGATAAAGTGAAAGATGCAATCGTTTCGGCTTACAAACAATTGAGAATCGGAAATCCTTTGGACCAAAACAATCATGTTGGACCACTAATCGACACACACGCTGTTGAAATGTACAATAAAGCTTTGGACAAAGTAGTTGCAGAAGGTGGTAAGATTTTAGTTGAAGGCGGTGTTCTTTCAGGAGAAGGTTACGAAAGCGGATGCTACGTAAAACCTGCAATTGCAGAAGCTGATAATTCATTCGAAATTGTACAACACGAAACTTTTGCTCCAGTTTTATACCTATTGAAATATTCTGGTGGTGTAGAAAATGCTTTGGATCTACAAAACGGAGTAGCACAAGGACTTTCATCTGCTATTATGACCAACAATTTGCGTGAAGCAGAATATTTCCTTTCAGTTCAAGGTTCAGATTGTGGAATTGCTAACGTAAATATCGGAACTTCTGGTGCTGAAATTGGTGGTGCTTTTGGTGGAGAAAAAGAAACCGGAGGAGGTAGAGAGTCAGGTTCTGATGCTTGGAAAATCTACATGAGAAGACAAACCAATACAATCAACTACACGACAAGTTTGCCATTGGCACAAGGAATCAAGTTTGATTTGTAGTATAAAAAAACCTGCAAGGCTTTAAATCTTGCAGGTTTTATATTTTAAAGAATCCTAAAATAGGACTCCAAAAAAAGACAATTAGAATTAATTTTCTAATTGTCTTTTTTTGTTTTTATATACTTTATATACTCCTAGTGATGTTCCTAAAGCTAACAATAGTAAAATGCCTGAATCTATTGGAGCACATGGACTTTCGCCAGCGTTGCACGCATTTATGCAAGCAGTGTAATCTGCTTCTTCACTTGGAGTGGGGCCCTCTTCTGGATTTGCTAATAATTCATCACAACAAGGGCAAGCATTTGGCGGACCTCCCGGTTGAGCAAAACCAACATTAAGGCCAAATAAACACACAAACAGTACAATATATTTCTTCATCTCTGATTTAATAGGGCGTAAAAGTAAAAAAAAAAATTATCAGTCAAAACTTTTTTGAAATTATTATTGAATTGATAACAAACACAATAGGCTATCAAACATTAATTAACAATTAGCTAATAACTCAGTAATAAATAGTAAATACGGTAAAAATGGGGGTATAGTTTCCGCTTATCGGGTGTAAAAGTAATAGATAATGTACTGAAAAACCAAATGTTTTCTTAAAATTCTTACAACAAAATTTAGAAAAATGCCCTGAGCTGTATGTTACCGGTATGAATGGCCTTGCTGGTTTCGCTTTTTCTTCCTTGATAGTTGATGTTAATGTCCAAATATTGCGTCAAATTTTTTTGAACCAACAAACGCCAAGTCAAGTTTTCCCCCGCCTGGAGTCCTTCCAGCATTTGATAGGCAACCGGCGATAATTCATTTCCATTGAATTTATTCTGATACAAGGAAACTTCGCCATTCATTGTAAATTGTTTTTCACTCGCATACGTAAACGACGTTCCAAAACGTTGCTGTTTTAAGGTTTCAGAGTCGCCAATTCTGTTTTCTTTATTCTGATATTCATAGAAGAGGTCCCAACTTGTGCTTTTAGAAAACAAATAGGAAACTTTTGGTGCGAACTGATAGCCTTCCAGTTCAAAGTTCTTGGAACCATAATTCTCTGATGAAAGTTTCGTTTCAATAGTTTTTCCGGCCAAACCAAACAGCCAGCTTTTTTGAAGCAAATGTGCATATTGCATCTGGTGCGACTTGTTCGTGTTTTCCTGAGAACCAACCGACAATAAATTCCGAACACGATTGGTCAAGTAAGTATAGGTAATGGAATGTTTCTGCTTTCCGCGGTTGTAAAACAAACTGTTTCGGAAGCTTGAATTCAATCCCAATAAGTGAGTGTCGTTCGAACTAAAAGGATTAAAATCAAAATCACTTCCGTTGCGCTCTATCTTTCTTTCCGTTAAATAGGAAGTTTGATTGTAGAAATACGACAGGAATTTTTTAAAGCCCTTTTCATTTTGCCAATGTGTAGGATTTAAAGTCACCGATTGCGAAAACTTATTCTGATGCGTCCTCAAGAAAACTTGATTCGGCAAATAAATCCTGATGTATTTTGCCTGATCGGGAAACGGTGCAATTTCAAACTCTTCCAACTCCTGAATGCCATTGCTGTTGTAGTCGTTCCACATATAAACTCCCTGGCCGGGTTCTACTTCCAGATACGAAAATTCCTGTTGAGCAATTCGTCCCGAAGTAGTTTCATAGGCAGTTGTTATCTGTATCAATTGATTAAAAAAACGATCGTTGTAAAGCAATCTTGAGTTCAACGAAGGCTCATCTTCTCTAGTCTTGTCTTCGTATTTCAATGTCCTATAGTTGACATAAACCGATAAATCGCTCTTATCGTTCTGAATTAATTTTGACTTCAAATAATAGGAATTAGAAGTATTTACGCGTTTCAGGAAGCCGTCCTGCAAACTGTCATTCGTGCGGTTCAAATAACCCAATTCAACATATACTTTCGTAGAATCGCCTCTTCCGATAAAAGCGCCATACTCGGTAAATTTTTGGCTTAAAGCCGAAAAAGTATTAGTCGCTTTGGTCTTTTCCTGATTGTTTTCCAGTCGCAACGTTCCGCCAATCCAGTTTTTCTGGAAATGATAACGAGTCTGTGTCTGGTTGCGCAAGAATTTAGAAGTTGCCAACGTTCCATCGCTTTGCAAATAGCTTCCGTTGTTTTGAAAGCTCCAGTTTTTCAACTTAAAATTAGCATTGAACACGTGACGGCTCCCCGAAAAACTGTCGGAGAAGTCGAGCTTTTCAAACTGATAGGTCATTTGCCCATTCTCCGGAAGGATAAAAGAAGCCCCCGAAATCAGCAGGCTTTGGTTGCCTGTTGGGTTGTTCAAATTCCAATCACGGTCGAATTCAATCGTAAACAAACGCTCGATGGTTTTGAATTCCTTCTGTACAAATTGATAATTTGCGAAAGCATCGACTTTCCATTTCTTTGAAAACAGCTGTTGCTTTACGTTGATTTTTCCGGCAACGCCCTGATTATCTTCATCGTCAATCGAAGAAAACAGATTGAGATCGTTATTGCTCAATCCAAATTCAAAATCGACATTGGTCTTTTCCGAAGGATTGTATTTCCCCAAAACCGTAGCAATCTGGATTTTCGTTGGCGGAACCAGTCGGCTAATCGGTTCATAATCGCCTTGCGGAACGCCATTATCGGGAGCGATATATTGGTAAACACGCCCCGCTCCCGTAACGGTTTGCAGTTGATAATTCCCCATCTTTGCCCCCACGAGCGAAAACCTTACGTTGTATAATTCTTCCTCCGGATTGGTCGAAGCTTCAAAAATTTCCACACCATTAAGGAAGGTTTTACGGTAGAGTATCTTATTTTCTGAATACGAATCGACATAGGCCGAAGGAGCCGTCATCAAATTGGGATTGTCGCCGGCGTTGACTAAAATCTGAGCCTGTTCGGGCGATAAATTTTGCTGAAGCGGTTGATTTTTTACATCATTTTCGGAGTATAAAAAACCACCGATGCTCCAATCCTTGCGTTCGTGTACCGCCCCGGCGTAGGTCACAAATCGGGTATAATTTCTATCAGAAAATTGATATTCGATGTTGATTCGCATCTCCGACGTAATCGGAAAAAGCGAGGTAAAGATGATTTCGCCGGCATTATAATCAATGATGTAATCGTTGTTTTCGCCACGTTTCAACAAAATTCCATTCACATAAACCCGCTCGGAACCTGAAATAACAAGGATAAACAATTCTCCGTTTGGACCTCGAAGTTTGTACGGACCCTGATTGCCTTCCTGACCTACAAACGTACTTTTGGCATATTGCCCACGAACCAGCGCGGCCGAGGCGAACACATTGGTCTTGGCTTCCTTGTTTCCGAAGGTGAAATTCGCCGAAAGGCCTTGTACTTTTTTATTGAAATTTAAAAATTTAGACTGTCGGTTCTCCAAAAACAAATCACCGGCACGGATGCTCCATTTGTCGCTGAAAAGCTCAATGAAAATTTGGTCGAATTCGTCGAGCTTTTGCGAATAACCACCTTCCTGCAACGGAATATTAGTGTCTTGGATAGAAGCCCGAAGACTTACCTTATCGGAAATTTTCCCGGTAATCTGCAAATCCAAAGCTGAGTTCACTACTGCATTCTGGTTGTTCCCGACGGTAACGCCGCGCGTGATGCTCCCTGAGGTCGTCAATCCGTCAAAAGGCACAAAGCGCTTGGCAGGGTCGCGCGAAACCTTGAATAAATTGCCCGAAGCATTGTTGCTCACCACACGGCTTTTGTCGTAGATGCTGTATTCCTTGGTGAGGTAGTCGGGTAGTTTCAGGAAGCGCACTATTAAGGTGTCGGAGGGGGTATAATTTTCGTTGAACACCAAAGTTCCCTTCTGGAAATTAATTTTATAAAAAGAAGTGTCAACGGCAATCCCGGCCTGGTCGATTAGCTTGAAAAAACTGGGGTTGATGCTCACGCTATCGAGTTTTATGGTGTCGCGCGAGGGCAAAATCTTCCTCATCTTGTAGGGCGAATTGATTTCCTGAGCGTTCATGCCCGAAAGGAAACCGATTGCAAGACAAAAAAGAAGTTTTTTAAGCATAATGGATATAACGCCAATACATCAAAAGTAGTACGTTTTTGGCTAGAAAAAGCTTTTTTAAGTTTTAACCAAAACCAAATTACAATCTTTTGGACCAATTTTTAGGGGAACGTGAAGTGTGGAATATCCCAATAATGAAGATTTCGTTTTTCTTAATTAAATAGTGAATGCCATATGGGAAACGTGAAATAAACCTGATTTTTACATGTTTATATCTTTTTTGAAAAGCTGAAGGGCTTCGTGAAATTTCAGCTATTCCTGCTTCTAGGCACAATTCGAAATCATACGAAAGACCTTCTCTTTGTTCTTCATACCAAATCACAATATCTTCAATGTCAAGAAGCGCATCTTTTGTGAATTGAATATTGTTCATCGAACAGATTTCAAGTGATTTTTCACTTCTTCCCAGGTGTATAATTCGGACTTGCCTTCTTCTAATTTTTGAATTCGATAATCAAGTTCTTTTTTAACTTCATCTGAAATATCAAGATCTTTTTTTGAAACACTATCCCATAATTGTTCTGCCAGAACAATTTTTTCTGCATTACTGTATTTGGATAAATCTTTGATTTTCATCGTTATTTTTTTATAAAAGTAATAATTTATGAATAGATTTCAATGTACAAACATCCATTTCTCAGTTCATATTGCTTAAATTGAAAAATAAATGTTTGTATATTATCGTAAGTTATACTTCCTTGGTAACAATTTGCATTGTCTCACGGCTCACTTGCTTCAACAGCACATTTTTGTTTTGTTCCACCATCTGCGAAGCCTTTTCGTCAAAATGACGAATGGTGTAGAGCGAAACATTGTCGTTATAGGACACCTTGAATTTCTTCGAAAGGATATTTTTCAATTCGTTGAAATTGCCAAACTTGTCCTCGATACAAACAGAGAAGCTGATGGCCGAATTCTGAATCAAGCTCACTTTCATCTTGTATTGGTGCAGGAGGGCAAAAATTTCGCTGATGTTTTCTTCCATTATAAACGAGAAATCGATGGACGAAAGCGAGATCAAAAGTTGCTCTCTTTTTACGATAAAACAAGGTAGATGTGGCTCTAGATCGGCACCCTTGCTCACGCTTGTTCCCGGCAAAACCGGATTGATGAACGATTTTACATAAAGTGGAATTTCCTTTCTTTGCAAGGGTTGCAAGGTTTTCGGGTGGATCACCGTCGCGCCATAAAACGCCAACTCGATTGCCTCACGATAGGAAATCTGGTTCAAAAGCGTTGCATTTTCAAAATAACGCGGGTCGGCATTCATCACGCCCGGAACGTCCTTCCAGATCGTTACGCTTTCGGCATTCAAGCAATAGGCGAAGATGGCGGCAGTATAATCCGACCCTTCACGGCCTAAAGTGGTGGTGAAATTGTTTTCATCAGAACCTAAGAATCCCTGCGTCACGTTCAGTATTTTTCGCTTTACGTTTTTGGAGATGTTTTGCTGGGTCAAATCCCAATCTACTCCGGCATCACGGTAGTTGCTGTCGGTTTTGATGAAGTCGCGTACATCAATCCAGTTGGTTTTGATGTCTTTGTAATTCATGTAATGACTCAAAATTGTAGTAGAAATAAGCTCTCCGAAACTCACAATCTGGTCGTAAACAAAATTGTAATTCGGCGATTTATTATGGTTAAGAAAATATTCCAATTCGGCAAAAAGCGTCGTCACGTTCTTAAACACAAGGTGCTTCTCGTCTTCAAAAAGGTCCATCATGATCTCGTTGTGGTACTTCTTGACTTCCTGAACAGAGGCCTGCAATTCCTTCGACTTTTCGAAATAATTCTTGATTACCACTTCGAGTGCATTGGTGGTTTTTCCCATTGCAGAAACCACAAGCAACACATCCTCATAACCCACTTTTTGAAGAACGTCATAAACGTTTCTTACTCCGGCCGCATCTTTTACAGAGGCACCTCCAAATTTGAATACTCTCATTCTGATATTAAAAGATTAAAAAAATAAATTATTATTTAGAATTTCTATCCAAGAATTCTTCAATTCCCTTGTCGTCCATTTGGGCGATACGCCAATCATCAAACACTTTTGCTCCTGATTTTTCGTAGAAATCGATTGCTGGTGTGTTCCAATCTAGGACGTTCCATTCAATTCTTCGAACGTTTTCTTTCTTTCCTTGTTGTATGATTTTAGAATAAAGAGCAAATCCAACGCCGCTGCCACGCATCTTTTCGTTTACGATCAAATCTTCCAGGTGGATGGTCTTTCCTTTCCATGTTGAATAGCGGTAATAATAAAGGGCGATGCCTACAATTTCGTCATTCACTTCGGCAACAAAAGTGTGGAATAAGGGATTTTCAGAAAACCCATCGATTTCCAAATCTTCGACGGTAATGACAACTGCATCAGGCTCTTTCTCGAAAACGGCCAGTTCTTTTATCAGATTTAAAACCGAAGGCATATCCTCCTTTTGACCTTTTCGGATGTTCATTGGGAAATAATTTGAGCAAATATACAATTAAGGGAAACTATCCGATAAAAATGGTTCCATTTTCACAAAAAAAACGATATTTGTACCACATAACTACAACGGTTTCGCAATGGAAGAACGCAACAAAACACTCGGTGAGTTTATCATCGAAAAACAAAAAGACCATCAGTACTCGTCGGGAGAATTATCAAAAATCATCAATTCCATCCGATTGGCGGCAAAAGTCGTTAATTATAAGGTAAACAAAGCCGGATTAGTGGATATAATTGGTGCCGCTGGAGAACAGAACATTCAAGGCGAAGACCAACAGAAACTGGACGTTTATGCGAATGAGGTTTTTATTCAGACGCTTATCAATAGAGAAATTGTCTGCGGAATTGCTTCCGAAGAAAACGACGATTTTATTACCGTTGAAGGTTTGGACAGCGGACATAATAATAAATATGTTGTCTTGATGGATCCGCTTGACGGTTCTTCAAACATCGATGTGAACGTTTCTGTCGGGACTATTTTTTCAGTTTTTAGAAGAATTACACCTATCGGAACTCCGGTAACTTTGGAGGATTTTCTACAGCCGGGAACAGCTCAAGTTGCTGCGGGATATGTAATTTACGGAACATCAACAATGTTGGTATACACAACCGGACACGGCGTGAACGGATTTACGTTGAACCCAGCGATTGGAACGTTCTATCTGTCACATCCAAATATGAAATTCAAGGAAGACGGAAACATCTATTCCATCAACGAAGGAAATTATATTCATTTTCCGCAAGGCGTAAAAGATTACATCAAATATTGCCAGACCGAAGAAGGCGACCGACCTTATACGTCACGCTACATCGGAAGTTTGGTGTCGGACATTCATAGAAATATGATTAAAGGCGGAATTTATATTTATCCAACAAGTTCGAAAGCACAAAAAGGAAAATTGCGTTTGCTATACGAATGTAACCCAATGGCTTTTATTGCCGAACAAGCAGGAGGAAAAGCTTCAGACGGTTTCGGACGAATTATGGAAATTCAACCAACAGAATTGCACCAACGTGTGCCTTTTTTCTGTGGAAGCTTGAACATGGTAGAAAAGGCAGAAGATTTTATGATGAAGGCAAAGCTGAGCAAATACTAGAATTTCATCAAATAAAAAACCATTAAGGTAGTAAGTTTATTAAGTCACGCTTAATTTTCTTGCTACCTTAATGGTTTTTATAACTCAGTTACTTTTTAGCTTAGCAACTCAGCAACTTTTATTTATTCATGTGTTGCATCTCGAAAAGGAACGTATCCAAATCAACATTCAATACCAATAAAGATAACGCTTTATCTACAATATAATGAACGTTTCCTGGCGTAAAACCTAATGCCAATGCAAAACGCGTCAAGATCTCTTTTTGTTTTGGTCCTAGAACGTGGTCTGCATAAACCATTCTCGATAAATCATACAAACGCTCGATTCTGTGCGTATGCAAGTAAGGAGGGTTGATTGGATATTTCAAAGGATTCTCCATGATTTCAGCATATTCTTCAGTAGAAATCTCCAATTCTTTGGCCAATTTGTCCAAGAAATGTCTCTCTTCCTCGCTCAAGTGTCCGTTTTCCATCGCCACTCTCACGATAGAAGAAAAATGACCTTTATTTCTGTTTTTAAATCCGCTATCAAATAATTCTGCAAATGACATAATTGATGTTTTAAATATCCTGCAAATATAAATCTATTTCAAAATTTATTGACAAAAATTCAAAAGTTTTATGCGTCAAATGCAAATCCTTGCGTTATATATTTTCAAATGCATTATTAATAAAATAAATTGTAAGTTTGACTTCCCCAAAAGAACTTTAAAATACCATCAGTATGTCAGAATTTATGATATATCTCGAAATAGGCCTGCGACATGTTCTAGACATCAATGCCTATGACCATATCCTTTTTCTAGTAGCGCTAACCGTTCCGTATGCCTTCAAGGATTGGAAAAAAGTATTGATTCTCGTTTCGGTTTTCACACTCGGACACACCTTGGCCTTGTTCCTTTCCGTTTTCGAAATCGTAACCATAAAAGCAAGCTTGGTGGAATTTCTTATTCCTATAACCATCCTTTGCACCGCCGTTTACAACCTTTTCACTTCCGGAAAGTCAGCCAAAAAAGACAGCATCAGCGTGACGGGATTCATCACCTTATTCTTCGGAATCATCCACGGATTGGGCTTTTCCAACTATTTCAAGTCCATTCTTCCAGGTTCAAGGGGCGATAAGATGCTTCCTTTATTGGAATTTGCCCTAGGAATCGAAATCGCACAAATCATCGTTGTCCTAATCGTGCTGGTACTTTCCTTCATCGTGCAGAACTTATTCCGAAACTCAAAACGCGACTGGATTCTCATCGTTTCGTCCATCATCATTGGCGTCATCATCCCGATGTTAATAGAAAGCGAAATTTGGAATTAATAGTTTCCGAAGCGAAACCTTTCCGTACTTTTGTAATCCATTTTCCTGCTGTCCGTTCCAATCTTTTTGTTCTGAACACCAGAACAAAAAGGATTTCCACTACCATCAGGGCTAAAAGGGAAACCATTTGAATATTTGTAAACGAAATGAACGAGAACAAACGCAATAAATACGACAAAGCCTACCTTCGAATCGCAAAAGAATGGAGCCTTTTGTCCTACTGCCAACGAAAAAAAGTCGGAGCCATCATCGTAAAAGACCGAATGATAATTTCCGATGGCTATAACGGAACGCCAACAGGTTTTGACAACTGTTGCGAAGACGAAAACAACCTCACGCATTGGCACGTACTTCACGCAGAAGCAAATGCGATATTAAAGGTAGCGCGTTCGACGCAATCCTGTGAAGGAGCGAGCTTGTACATCACGCTTTCGCCTTGTAAGGAATGCAGTAAGCTTATCCATCAATCAGGAATAAAAAGAGTAGTCTATCAAAATGGCTATAAGGACGATTCTGGAATTCAATTTTTAATCAAAGCAGGGGTAGACGTAGTCCACATCCCCGATTCAGAAATCTAAATGAAAAGCAACAAAAAATATTTCCCCATACTATTTTTTGCAACCTTAGCAGTTGGTGTTGTCTTGGGTACGATGCTTAATTTTCCTGCTCCAGGGAATTTTTCCTCGGCCAACAACCATAAAAACAAGCTCAACAAACTCATCGATTTTATTGACAATGAATACGTCGATAGTGTCGATACTGATTCTATCGTAAACCTCACCGTCAATAACATTCTTGAAAAGCTCGACCCACATTCGGTGTATATTGCCCAAGAAGAAATGGAAGAGGTTTCCCAAAGTATGAGAGGTGATTTCGTTGGCATCGGGATTCATTTTTACATGGTTGGAGATACGATTGCCGTCATCAAACCTATTGAAAATGGACCTTCGGCAAAAGCCGGAATCCAAGCAGGCGACAGGATTTTATTTGCTGGGAAGGATAAATTATTCGGAAAGAAAATTCCTCAGGACACATTATTTTCAAAGCTAAAAGGGAATGCTGGTTCAGAAGTGCAATTGACCGTTTACCGGAAAATGCTGAATAAGAAATTCAATGTTACTGTAAAACGCGATGTAGTTCCGATTAAAAGCGTAGATGTGGCGTTGATGTTGGATAAGACGACAGGGTACATCAAAATCAATCGCTTTGCCGAAACTACTTATGCAGAATTCAAGAAAGGTTTGCTTACGCTGAAAAAACAAGGAGCAAAAACATTGGTCATCGATGTTCGTGACAACGGCGGAGGCTATCTTGAAAAAGCAGTAGAAATTGCCGACGATTTCTTGAAAAAAGACCAATTGATTGTTTTCACCAAAAACAAAAAAGGAAGAATCGACAAGACTTTTGCTTCCGAAAAAGGAATTTTTGAAACTGGAAATGTTTTTGTTTTGATCAACGAAAATTCCGCTTCAGCGAGTGAAATCTTAGCAGGAGCTTTGCAGGATAACGACCGAGCTACGATTGTTGGAAGACGTTCCTTTGGGAAAGGATTGGTACAACGCGAAATGGATTTTGGAGATGGTTCGGCGGTTCGCTTGACGGTGGCACGTTATTATACACCAACCGGCCGTTCGATTCAAAAATCATACGGAAAAGGAAATGAGGATTATTTCAAGGAATTCGGACATCGTTTTGAAACTGGAGAATTGTATTCAAAAGACAGTATAAAACTAGCCGATACCTTAAAATTCAAAACGCCAAAAGGCAAGATTGTCTATGGCGGTGGTGGAATCGTTCCGGATGTTTTTGTGCCTTTTGAAGTAAAACACGGTGAAGAAAGCATTGCCTATGTGATGCAATCGCCAATGGTTGGAAATTTTGTTTTCGAACAATTGGATAAAGACAGGAAATCATTTAAAGACTTGACTTTTGAGCAACTGCTTGCTAAAGTAGAAAAAACGGATTTGTATTTCAATAATTTCAGAGCCTATCTCAAAAGAAATGAAATCGATTTAAACCTGGAAAAAAACAAGGAATTAGTAAAAAGATACATCACGGCTGAATTCGCCGGACAGCTTTTTGGAGAACAGAAGTATTTCGAAATTATCCTGAAAGAAGATGTGATGATTAAAGCGGTTTTGAAGAAATAGGTTTGTTTTTTTGCCACGAATTACACCAATTAGCGCAAATTTATTCGTGTTAATTGGTGTAATTCGTGGCAAAAAATAAAGTTTATTTTTCTTATCAATTACAAAAATCTGAAATCTATTTATTACAGTGCTATTTTTTGATACTATCGTGAGCTTGAGAATGTGTTCCATTATTCCACAAAGTGAGAATATCGGTGGCAACCGAAGCTCCACTTCCCGAAGCAATGGAAAGCTGACTTCTCCAACCTGCTAAAGTTCCTGCAACGTAAATACCTTCGGCAACTTTGTGGTCGGTATTTTTTAATTGGATACGATTTTTCTCTGGAATTGCTTTCCTATGCGGTTCCACATATTGCATCAAGCCTTCGATGGCAAAGGTGTTCGAAGCGTTTATCGCAACCACAATATTCTGAGTACGGTAGGAATTTTTATTGGTCGTAACCAAAAAATCAGGAAATTCTCCTTCAATCTTGAGGACTTTTTCGTTCGGAATTTGCTCGATATGAGGATATGCTTCTGATAAATGTTCGATGCTTTCGGTCAATAATTCAGAACCTAATTTACCTGCCGGAATTCCGTAGGCATTGTTGAATAAGGCTTCTTGAAGATTGGAACTTTTTTGATGGGTGAAGATTCCGATTTTTTTATCGCTTGCAAAAGGTTTTTTATAGGCTGAACCCAAAACCAAAGCACACGAAATTCCCGAAACGCCACCACCAATAATTAAAACATCAAACATTTTTAATTGTTTTTTGTTTTCTCTTCAATCATTTTCGACATTCTGAAGATAAGTAGAATGAAAACAGCACAAAATGAAGCTGCAATTCCTATCAATCCAACCAAACTATCTCCTGTGAATAAGCTATCAAAGTCAAGTAGTGTGATGTTGAAAATAATTAGAGCCAAGGCCAAAACTATTAATATGGAAGTGAAAATTTTCATTTATAAAATTTTATAGGAAGTGAAATTAATATTTTTTAATCTAAATGAACAGTGCTTTAACATTAGATGCAAATAATTTAACAGCGATTGCTAAAAGTACCACACCGAAGGTTTTTCGGATAACACCTAAGCCATTCTTGCCCAGCATTTTCTCGATTTTGGAAGAAGATTTCAATACTGCATAGACCAAAACGATGTTCAATAGAATTCCAACGATGATGTTTACGGTTTGGAATTGAGCTCTCAAGGATAACAAGGTTGTCATCGTTCCAGCTCCGGCAATCAAAGGAAAGGCAATCGGAACAATTGAAGCTGAACTGGCTTCTTCGTCTTTATAGATTCTGATGCCGAGAATCATTTCCAACGCCAGAAAAAACAACACAAATGAACCTGCTACAGCAAATGAGTTTACGTCAATACCAATAAGTTTCAGGATTTCTTCTCCAACAAAAAGAAAAACAATCATGATGATTCCTGCTACAAGCGAAGCTTTTTCGGATTCAATATGACCGTGTTTTGATCTTAAATCAATGATAATTGGAATACTTCCGATGATATCGATTACTGCGAATAATACCATTCCAACAGTAATCATTTCTTTGAAATCAAAGTTCATAAGAGAGGGGTTTTTTCAGACCGCAAAAGTATTTTATTTTGCAAAGAAGATTGCCAACTATTAGTTAATTTTTAAGCAAGTTTAAGGGTTGAAAATGAGATTATTGAGGCTTTAAATCTTAAATCTTAATTCTAGAATCTTAAATCTCAATTCAAATCGTATCTTTGTAGCATGTTTCAACTAGGAAAAACAATTGTCTCGGAAGACATTTTAGAAAAAGAATTTGTGTGCAACCTTTCGGCTTGCAAAGGTGCGTGTTGTGTGGATGGTGATGCTGGAGCTCCTCTTTCTGAAGAAGAGACAAAAATAATGGAGGCAATCTATCCAAAAGTAAAGCCATTTCTTCGAAAAGAAGGAATTGCGGCAATCGAAGCGCAAGGAACTTGGGTTGTGGGTACGGATGGAACTTTGGAAACCCCTCTGATCGACGAAAAAGATTGTGCCTACGTTATTTTTGATGGAAAAACCGCGCTCTGCGGTATAGAACAAGCCTATAATCAAGGCTTGGTTGATTGGAAAAAACCAGTTTCGTGTCATTTGTATCCTATCCGTGTGAAGGATTTCAGTGAATTTGCAGCGGTGAATTATGACCGTTGGGATATCTGCGATGATGCCTGTTCTTTAGGCAAGGAATTGGAAGTTCCGGTTTATAAATTTGTGAAGGAAGCATTGCTCCGAAGATTCGGTGAAGATTGGTATGCTGAACTTGAAAAAGTGGCTTCTGAACTTAAGAAATAATCCTTTAAAAAAACTGAAAAATTAATTTTTTTCAGAGCAAAAATCCTTTATTTTATAGGTCATCAGGTAATTTTATTTAAGTGTAAAATATTTATTTTCAGATATTTAAATCCTTTGGCTTCTAAACATCAATGTTTTCGGGCGTTGTTAAAAACTATTCTAAATTGTGGATAAGTTTGACTTAGTTTTTCCACAAGAAATCGCAATCTTTGTATCATACTTTGAGTCAGAAATTAACCTTTATAATACCATAAAAGTCAGTCCGATATGTCATCAATAGAACCAATTTTACAAGAGAATAAAGATCGTTTCGTAATTTTTCCTATCAAACACCACGATATTTGGGAATGGTATAAGAAAATGGAAGCTAGTTTTTGGACAGCAGAAGAAATTGATCTTCATCAAGACTTGAACGATTGGAACAATAAACTTAGCGACGATGAACGTTATTTTGTAAAACACATCCTTGCATTTTTTGCTGCTTCGGATGGTATTGTAAATGAAAATTTGGCTGAAAACTTTGTAAATGAAGTGCAATATGCCGAAGCTAAATTCTTCTACGGTTTCCAGATCATGATGGAGAACATCCATAGCGAAACCTATTCGCTTTTGATTGATACTTATGTAAAAGACGAAACCGAAAAAGACCAATTGTTTCATGCATTGGAAGTGTTTCCAGCAATTCGTAAGAAAGCGGATTGGGCTTTGAAATGGATCGATTCAGATTCGTTTGCCGAAAGATTGATTGCTTTTGCCGCAGTGGAAGGGATTTTCTTCTCAGGAGCTTTCTGTTCGATATATTGGTTGAAAAAACGCGGCTTGATGCCGGGATTGACCTTTTCAAACGAATTAATTTCCCGTGACGAAGGTGTTCACTGTGATTTCGCGGTGCACTTGCACAATCACCATTTGATAAACAAAGTGCCAAAAGCAAGAATCACTGAGATTTTGGTTCAAGCTCTAGATATCGAAAGAGAATTCATCACCGAGTCGCTTCCGGTGAGTCTTATCGGAATGAATGCAAAATTAATGACGCAATATTTGGAATTCGTAACCGATAGACTTTTAGTAGAATTGGGTTGTGCAAGGGTTTACAATTCTTCAAATCCGTTCGATTTTATGGACATGATTTCGCTTCAAGGAAAAACCAATTTCTTTGAAAAAAGAGTTTCTGAATACCAAAAAGCGGGTGTTATGAACAGCGGAACTGCAAATGATTCCGACAGCCAAAAAATTAGCTTCGACGCCGATTTTTAAATTTTCGCCTTTAGGCTAAAGCCAAAATCAAATTAGTAAATCAAAGTTTAGGACAACTTAAACTTCAAAATAACGTTGCAATTTATAGCGTTGCGACTTTGTGCCTTGATGGCAAAACATATTACAAATAACCCGAAATCAGAAAAGGGATTTTCTGTTTCACAAAACAAAAAAAGCTTATGTATGTAGTAAAAAGAGACGGCAAGAAAGAGCCGGTAATGTTCGACAAGATTACAGAAAGAATTAAAAAACTTTGTTACGGTCTGAACCATTTGGTTGACCCGGTTAAAGTTGCAATGCGTGTAATTGAAGGATTATACGACGGTGTTGCAACCTCTGAATTAGACAATCTTGCAGCTGAAACAGCCGCTGCAATGACCATTACGCATCCAGACTACGCACAATTGGCGGCACGTATTGCTATTTCTAATTTGCATTCCAATACAAAAAAGTCATTCTCTGAGACAATGACGGATATGTATCATTATGTAAATCCGAGAACCAATAAGCTTTCACCGTTATTGTCTGATGAGGTATATGAATCCATCATGGCAAATGCAGAATTCTTGGATTCGCATGTTATTTACACAAGAGATTTCAATTACGATTACTTCGGATTTAAAACGTTGGAGCGTTCGTATTTGCTAAAAATAAACGGAAAGATTGTAGAAAGACCACAGCACATGTTGATGCGTGTTGCTGTAGGTATCCACTTGAACGATTTGGAAGCGGTTATCGAAACCTACGACTTGATGTCGAAAAAGTTCTTTACACACGCTACGCCAACACTTTTCAATTCTGGAACTCCAAAGCCACAGATGTCGTCTTGTTTCCTTCTTACCATGAAAGACGACAGTATTGACGGTATTTACGATACATTAAAGCAAACTGCAAAAATCTCGCAATCAGCGGGAGGAATTGGTTTGGCAATCCACAATGTTAGGGCTACAGGTTCTTACATAAGCGGAACTAACGGTACTTCAAACGGTATCGTTCCGATGCTTCGTGTATATGACATGACAGCGCGTTACGTGGACCAAGGTGGAGGAAAAAGAAAGGGAAGTTTTGCCATCTACATCGAGCCATGGCATGCTGATATTTTTGATTTCCTTGATTTGAGAAAAAACCACGGTAAGGAAGAAATGAGAACTAGGGATTTATTCTTGGGTATGTGGATTCCGGATTTGTTTATGAAACGTGTGGAAGAAGATTCAACTTGGACGTTGATGTGTCCTAATGAATGTCCTGGTTTGAGCGAAAATCATAGCGAAGCTTTCGAAGAATTGTATTTGAAATACGAATCAGAAGGAAGAGGAAGAAAAACCATCAAGGCGAGAGAAATCTGGGAGAAAATCATGGAATCTCAAATTGAAACGGGACTTCCGTATATGTTGTACAAGGATGCGGCAAACAGAAAATCAAACCAAAAGAACTTAGGAACTATCCGTTCTTCTAACCTGTGTACAGAAATCATCGAGTATACTTCTCCGGATGAGGTTGCGGTTTGTAATCTTGCTTCGATTTCACTTCCAATGTTTGTAGAAGATGGAGCATTCAACCACCAAAAATTATACGAAGTAACCAAACGTGTTACCAAGAACTTAAATAAAGTAATCGACAGGAATTATTATCCTGTTATCGAAGCGCAAAATTCAAATCTTCGCCACAGGCCAGTAGGTTTGGGAGTACAAGGTTTGGCAGATGCTTTCATTCTGCTAAGAATGCCTTTTACAAGTGATGAGGCTAAGAAATTAAACCAAGAAATTTTTGAGACGCTTTATTTTGCTGCCGTAACATCATCGATGGAATCTGCCAAAATAGAAGGGCCGTATTCAACTTACGAAGGATCGCCAATTTCAAAAGGAGATTTCCAATACAACCTTTGGGGATTGAAAGATTCAGACCTTTCAGGACGTTGGGATTGGGAATCGTTGAGAAAAGAAGTATTGGAGCACGGTGTTCGTAACTCTTTGTTGGTTGCACCAATGCCAACTGCTTCTACTTCACAGATTCTTGGAAACAACGAAGCATTTGAACCTTATACGTCGAATATTTATACAAGAAGAACGCTTTCTGGAGAGTTTATCGTAGTAAACAAGCACCTTTTGGAAGATCTTGTAAAAAGAGGATTGTGGAACGAGCAATTGAAGCAGGAAATCATGCGTCACAATGGTTCAATCCAGCACATCAATGGTATTCCTGAAGATTTGAAAGAGCTTTACAAGACAGTTTGGGAAATGTCGATGAAAGATATCTTGGATATGTCCCGTCAGAGAGGTTATTTTATTGATCAATCGCAATCTTTGAACTTGTTTATGCAGGATGCCAACTATGCAAAACTAACTTCTATGCATTTCTATGCTTGGAAATCAGGTTTGAAAACGGGTATGTATTACTTGAGAACAAAATCTGCTGTTGATGCGATTAAATTTACTTTAAACAACGATAAAAAAGTAGAACCAATCGCAGTTGAAGCACCATTAGAAGTAGCCAATATGGTTCAGGAACCTGTTTCGCCAATAGCTGTGGACGATTTCAGAGCAATGCTGGCAAGAGCACAATCTGCAGAACCAGACGATTGCGAAATGTGTGGTTCATAAATTAAATCTATCAAAAATTTATTTATAATAAATACAATCTATATATTTGTATAACTTAAAATATATAGAAATGAACAGAATTGTAGATTTGACAGAAGTACAGCTAAAATTTATTAAAAACTTAATTAAAGTAGATTCCTTAATAAGGAAAGCAGTTGATGATTTAGAGATTAAAATCATTCTAGAAAAAGTATATAGAGAATTCAAGAATGTTGAACCTCCAAAATTTAGAAGAGCCAATAACTTTTTCCAAATTGATAATAAAGGTAAATTTTTGTTATTAGATTTGTTTAGAATAGAGATGGATTTGATCTACTCTAGTTTACAAAAAAGGAAAGTATCAGTAATTCTTACTCTTCATTTAATTATAGGGATGTTTTTACTGTATGATGATGAGTTAAATAAATTATATACTATAGAAACAGCTGTCATTTGACGGCTGTTTTTTTTAAGCACTAATTTCAGTCTTCGTATATTTGCATCAAAATAAAAAATCTTGAGTTTATTATATTTCAGAGACCGGGAAAATGTTGATTTGGAAAATGTGGTTTTCGAAGAATCCGTTTCGGAGCAAATCCAACAATTTTTAAAGGAACATCAGTTTGCCGAAATCCTGCAACAATATGAACTTCCGGTTGCCAACAAGATTCTACTTTACGGCAAAACGGGTTGTGGCAAAACGATGACGGCAAAAGCAATCGCTAAGAAATTAAATAAAAATGTTTTTATTGTAAACTTGGCTTCGGTTGTTTCCTCCAAATTAGGTGAAACGGCAAAAAATGTCCAAGGGATTTTCAAGGAAACCAATTATGAAAATGCAGTCTTGTTTTTTGATGAATTTGATTCATTGGGACAAGTTCGCGATTACGACAATAAGGACAGCAGTGAGATGAAACGCGTGGTGAATGCCATTCTTCAATTGATTGATAATTTTCCTAAAAGTTCCATATTGATTGCGGCAACAAATCAAATCCAGATGATTGACGAAGCTTTAATCAGAAGATTCGAAATCCGACTCGAATTTGCCCTTCCGTCGAATGAAAAGTTGAACAATTATTATGATAAATTACTTTCGAAATTTCCATCACAATACCAAAATGTAGAAAAGCACTACGGAATTTCGTTTTCTGAAGCGAAAGACCTTATCTTTAGGCAGGTTAAAAACAATATTATCTCGGATGAGATCAATAAACTAAATCAAAAAAACACCAATTAAAATGTCAAAACAAAAAGGAGTTTACACAGGAATTATCGAACAAGATGCCGACGGAAATTTTTTCTGCGGAGAATATCTGTTGGATTATAAATATACGGCCGCAAGTTTCAAATTGGGAGATGAAATCAACATCAAGTCGGTTATAACCAATCCAAGCGATAAAAGCTACGAGCGTTATCCAAAAAAATCAGGTAATTTCTTCCTGGCAAACAATAAGGAGTAAATATGTCATATAATAAACCATTTGAAGTTGATAGTGAAATCATAGCCTCTACAGGAAAAAGATTTGCAAATTACATTATTGATGTCCTTTTTATTTATGCTATTCTCATAATTTTATTAAGTGGCATTGCTATAGTTTCTGCTTTATTTGGGTCTTATGGTTTTGCACAATGGCTTCAGACAATGAGTGATTTGGAATTCTATTTGGTTTATTTCTTAATTGTAATAATCTATTTTATTTTTTTCGAAACACTCACTTCTCGTTCTTTAGCCAAGTATATTACAGGAACAATTGTAGTTTTTGAAGACGGTTCGAGACCAGATTTTGGAACAATTACAAAAAGGACTTTATGCAGATTTATTCCCTTTGATGCACTTTCTTTTTTTGCAAGTGACGCAAGAGGATGGCACGATTCTATTTCAGACACATATGTTGTAAGCAAGAAAGGTCTAGAAACGAAAATGAAATTATTTACCGAATTGGATGAAATTGGCGTTAGTCAAGACTAATCTAATCCAAAACTTTCTCGTTTCGAAATTTCGAAATCGAAACTAAAATATTAAATCCTCAATCCAATGATGCACTGGGAACAACTTCTATCCTTAAAAAGACAAGGCGACAAAGGCAAAAGACTGCGAAAAGAACAAGACGATACGCGGCTTGGTTTTGAAGTAGATTACGACCGAATTATCTTTTCGTCGGCTTTTAGAAGCTTGCAGGATAAGACACAGGTTATCCCGCTTTCAAAGACCGATTTCGTACATACACGCTTGACGCATAGTCTGGAAGTTTCAGTTGTTGGTCGTTCCATCGGAAGATTGGTAGGAAAGAAAATCATTGAAAAATATCCGCACCTTCAGGAAATTCATGGTTATCAGCCGAATGATTTTGGAGCAATTGTCGCAGCCGCTTCTTTGGCACATGATATCGGAAATCCACCTTTTGGACATTCCGGAGAAAAGGCAATTGGAGAATATTTCAAGATAGGAAACGGAAAACAATTCAAAGAACAGCTTTCGCCAAAAGAATGGCAAGATTTGATTGATTTTGAAGGAAATGCAAACGGATTGTCAGTTCTAACAGGATCAAGACCGGGTGTTTCCGGCGGTTTGCGGTTGACCTACGCTACTTTAGGAGCTTTTATGAAATACCCAAAAGAGTCGCTTCCTAAAAAGCCGACTTCTAATATTTCAGATAAAAAATACGGTTTCTTTCAAACGGATAAATTGTTTTTTCAAGAAGTTGCCGAGGAGTTGGGAATGATTTCTAAAAACGGAAACGATATTGCCTTTCAAAGACATCCATTGGCTTTTTTAGTAGAAGCGGCTGATGATATTTGCTACACCATTATTGATTTTGAAGACGGAATAAATCTTGGTTTGGTTTCCGAAGATTTTGCTCTGGAGTATTTGATAAAGTTGGTAAAGGACAGCATCGATACCGCAAAGTTCAATCAACTTACAACCAAAGAAGACAGAATCAGTTATCTGAGGGCTTTGGCTATAGGAAGCTTGATTAACGATGCTGTAAAAGTTTTTATTGAAAATGAAGAAGCCATCTTAAGAGGTGAATTCCATTCGGCCTTGACCGATAAAAGCAAATACAATGCTCAGATGAATGACATCATTAAATTGAGCGTCAAAAATATCTATCAGAGTAGGGAAGTGGTCGAAAAAGAAGTGGTGGGCTATCAAATCATTCAAACCTTATTGGATAAATTCATCACCGCTTTCAATAATAAATTCAACGGAGAAGCTTCGAATTATGACAATCTGCTTCTGAAAATGTTACCCGAAAAATTCCACGAAGAAAAGGACGATTTGTACAAAAGATTGCTCCACATCTGCCATTACGTATCACTTTTGACAGATGGAAATGCATTGGAATTGTTCGAAACTATAAACGGAAGAAAGAAGTTGTAGGTTAGAAATTATACACCAAACCAACTCCAATCATTTGCTTTAATTGGATTTTCGGACCAACAGTAACTTGCTGTCCGTTCACTTCTTCTTTAGCCTTGATATCATCGTCATAAATCATGTGGATACCTACGTTTGCCTTAACATATTTATTCACGACCAAATCAAGTTGAGCCTGCCAATCAACATCAATATTGCCAAAATGATTCAAATAATCGGAATACAAACTCAATCGGTTTTCAAAAATGATGTTCTTGAAAACTTCCCTTTTGAAATGGCTGGTCACCAAAAAACCGAGTTCCGTTCGGGATTTTTTACCTTCCCGGATTAGAATATTGTCAGCATCATAAATTGCCTTTTCAACCCCAAATGCACCCTGGTTAGCCAATCTCTGGTCGAGCACCAAAGTGTTTTTCATCGTCAATGGCGAGATATAAACATTGATTTGATCTTTCTTGTTGGAATATTCGGCTCCGACTCCTAAGAAAGTATAAGCTGGAGCGAACGGTTTTGAAATGGCAATTTCCGTGTTCGGATAGGCATAACCGTTTGTAAACTGTGTGTTGAAATTGAATTTTGCCGAATGGAACCAATTTGAAAGCGTGTCCCTTCTGTATCCAAAAGTAGAATTGAATTGAAAGGCATCATCCGTTTTTCGCCATTCAACACCGTCTTGTTTGTTCACACCATAACGGATAATAAGTTCATTTCCCCATTTATAATTGTCTCGCTGATAGATTCTTGTAAAATTTCCTTTTACTAAACCCGAAACAGAACTTACACCACCGGCGCTCCAATTGACAAATGCAATCTCGCTAAGGTCAAAACCAACGCTGTTTTTCTTTTCCCAATAGGACTTTTTTATCTTTATGGTATCAACAACTTTAGTGATAATGATAATGCTGTCTTTCGTTTCGACTTTTGTACTGTCGGTGGTTTGCGAAAAGGAAGCAAAAGAAAAAGTCAGGATGAAAAATCCTATGATAAAGCGTAATAGTTTCATTTTTAGGGGACACTAGAATTGGGTTACAAAAATCAACAATTTTTAGTAATCTGAAAAAAGATTTTCTAAACTTTTTGTGTCGATTTTACAATAACGTTGTAGTTCTTCAATTGTTGCATGCTCGATAAATTCATCCGGAATTCCGAGTGTTTTTATGGACGAAGAATAATTGTTTTCGGCAGAGAACTCTAAAACAGCGCTTCCAAAACCACCATTAATGGCACCATCTTCGATTGTGATGATGTGCTTGAAAGAGGTAAAAATTTCGTGCAATAATTTTTCATCCAAAGGCTTTACGAAAGCAAAATCATAATGCGCAAATTGGTCGGCATTTTTACTATTGGCTAAAGCCGAAGTAACATTATTACCTATAAATCCGGTTGAAAGTACTGCAACCGATTGCCCGTTTTTCAACTGCTTTGCCTTGCCGATTTCAATTTTCTTATAGGGTTTCATCCAATCAGTGTTGATTCCACGACCTCTAGGATAACGGATTGCGATAGGATGTTCCAAGCCTAGTTGAGCGGTATAGAGCATATTTCGCAAATCAATTTCATTCATTGGAGCATAAACAATCATGTTTGGAATGCATCGCAAATAGGCAATGTCAAAAACACCATGATGCGTGGAACCGTCTTCGCCAACAAGTCCGGCCCTGTCGAGACAAAAAATAACGGGAAGATTCTGCAAAGCTACGTCGTGAATCACCTGATCGTAGGCTCTTTGCAAAAAGGTCGAATAAATGTTGCAATACACAATCATTCCCTGGGTTGCCATTCCGGCCGATAAGGTGACGGCGTGCTGTTCGGCAATTCCAACATCAAAAGCGCGTTCTGGGATAGCATCCATCATAAATTTCAATGAACTTCCGGAAGGCATTGCTGGTGTGATTCCGATGATTTTTTCATTGGCTTTCGCCAAATCCAAAACGGTCAAGCCAAAGACATCCTGAAATTTAGGAGGTAGATTTTCTTCAAATTTCGGAATAATTTCACCCGTCAATTTGTCGAATTTTCCGGGAGCGTGGTATTTCACCTGATCTTTTTCTGCCTGTTCCAAACCTTTTCCCTTCGTGGTAATGATGTGCAGGAATTTAGGACCTTTGGTATTCTTTAATCGTTTTAATTCTTTGATGATGGCAAAAATATCATGACCGTCAATTGGTCCTGAGTAATCAAAGTTCAACGACTTGATCATGTTGTTCTGCCTCGGATTTTTCCCTGATTTAACCGCTGTCAGATAATTTTTCAAAGCACCAACACTTGGGTCAATTCCAATGGCATTGTCGTTCAAAATCACTAATAGGTTAGCATCGGTAACTCCGGCATGATTCAATCCTTCAAAAGCCATTCCCGAAGCAATCGAAGCATCACCAACCACTGCAATATGGTTTTTCTCAAAATCGCCTTTTAAATTTGAAGCAATCGCCATTCCCAAAGCGGCAGAAATTGCGGTTGAAGAATGGCCTACGCCAAAAGTATCATATTCGCTTTCGCTTCTTTTCGGGAAACCTGAAATGCCTCCGAGTTGCCTGTTGGTATGGAAACTGTCTTTTCTACCGGTTAAAATTTTATGTCCGTACGCCTGGTGGCCAACATCCCAAACCAACAAATCTTCGGGTGTATTGAAGACATAATGCAAGGCAATCGTCAGTTCCACAACGCCTAGACTTGCACCTAAATGTCCTTCTTTTACCGAAACAATATCAATGATAAAATCACGTAATTCTTTCGCGAGTTGAGGCAATTCCGTTTGAGGAATAAGGCGTAAGTCTTTGGGAGAATTTATATTTTGAAGCAAATTTTCTGACATAAAGCAAAGGTACGACTTGAAATTGTATTTTTACATTCAGAAAGCGATTTCAGAAAAACCAAATTCGTGAATTCGTGTCAAAGATGGATGTTTTTACTGATGAATATTTTATGAAAAAAGCCTTGCAGGAAGCGGAAATGGCTTTTGAGAAAGGCGAAATTCCTGTTGGAGCACTTGTTGTGATTGACAACAGAATCATTGCTCGAACACATAATCTGACTGAAATGCTCAATGATGTTACGGCCCATGCCGAAATGCAAGCGATTACTTCAGCAGCGAATTTTCTAGGCGGTAAATATCTGAAGAATTGCACACTTTATGTCACTTTAGAACCATGCCAAATGTGTGCTGGTGCTTTATATTGGAGTCAGATTTCTAAAATTGTATTTGGAGCCAGCGATGAACAGCGCGGTTTTGAAAAGATGGGTACCCAGATTCATCCTAAAACAACGGTTGTTCGTGGTGTTTTGGCCGAAGAAGCTGGCGATTTAATGAAGCGGTTTTTCTTGGAAAGAAGAAAGAATTAGATTTTTATCTTCAATGCCGTTACTTTTTGCTCGTCAACAACTGCTGGAAAATCAATTGAAATTTCATTTCCTTTCTTTGAAAAATTTCCTTTTGGGATTTTGTAATTTCCGGCTTTTCCTTTGCAGTAACACCAAACTCCAAACAGCATCTTGGTGTTTTGAAGTTCCTCATTGGATAGTTTCAGGTCTTTGGTTTTGGAATCCAATTCAAAAATAATTTCCTCTCTATAACCAGCGTCCTGGTACTGTTTATCTGTTTTTTGATTGTAAGTAAAGTGGTAAACGGTTGTTCCGTTTAAATCTTCCAATTCATAATAAGTGCCACCAATTCCATCATTTTTCACAACCATTGTTTTGTTTGGAAGTAGTTCCAATGTGCAATCGTAACCTTCTGGGCAAGGTGTTAGGATTTGTCCTTTGGGATTTTTGTTGTTTTCTGAAACGGCTTTCTTGGAGTTGTAACACGATAGGGCTGTCCAGAAAATGATTGATAGAAGAATTGCTTTTTTCATTACGGCATTATTTGATTTAAAGATAGCAAAAGAACTTTACTTACCGTTAAAACTGGTCATTGTATTTTCTAATCCGGCAGTTCCGAAGGACTTTATAATTTCGGAAGCAATTTCCAATCGCTCGGGAAGCGCTGTTTTTTCGGCATCGTCCCATTCGCCCAAAACGTAATCTACCTGTTGTCCTTTTTTGAATTGGTCGCTTATACCAAAACGGAAACGGGCATAATTCTGTGTATTCAAAACCAAGTTGGTGTTTTTGAGTCCGTTGTGGCCGCCATCGCTTCCTTTTGGCTTTATACGGATTGTTCCGAAAGAGAGATTCAAATCGTCGGTGATGACCAATATGTTTTCTAGCGGAATGTTTTCCTTGTCCATCCAATATTTAATTGCTTTTCCGGAAAGATTCATGTAGGTATTTGGCTTGAGCAATAAAAAAGTCCTGCCTTTGAATTTGTACTCTGCCAATGTGCCGAGTTTTACGGTTTCGAAGGAGAGTGCTTCTTTTTTTGCTAAAAAATCCAAGACTTTAAAACCTATGTTGTGTCGGGTGTTTACGTATTCTGCTCCGATGTTGCCTAGGCCAACGATTAAGAATTTCTTCATTGGGTCTGTGTTTGCTGTAATTTTTGTTTCTTGTTTTTGGAATAAATTGCTAAGCCATTTCATTTGGCAAAGATAGGAAAGTTTACAAGTACACAAATGGTTTCCCTTTCTAACCCTGATTGTAATGGAAATTTTTTTCAATTGACTTGGGTTTTAACCCGAGGGAATTGAAAAAGATTGCAATGGAAAGCAGGAATATGGATTCCAGAACACGCAAGCGATTCGTTTCTGAAAATTTAAAGTGTGGTAATAAAAAAAAGCACCAGTTTTGAGGCTGGTGCTTTTGAAAATATAAGGGTAAGATTATTTTTTCTTTCCTTTTGCAGGTCCTGCTTTTGCTGCTTTTGCTGCTTCTTGAGCTGCTTTCATAGCCGCACGAGAGATTCTTACTTGAGCTACAACTGTGTTGTCTGGGTGAAGCAATTTGTAGTTATCTGCAACAAGTTTCGTTACATATAATTTGTTACCCATTTCAAGTTCAGAAATGTTAGCTTCTACGAAATCTGGAAGATTTTTTGGCAAAGCTTTTACTTTCAATCTACGTTGGTTCAAACGTAGCACACCTCCTAAAAGGACACCTGGAGAAACACCAGTGATCTTAACAGGAACTTCCATTGTGATTTCTTTGTCATCATGCAATTGGAAGAAGTCGATGTGTAAAATTTTGTCAGATACCGGGTGAACCTGGATGTCTTGCAAAACTGCGTTGAATGATTTTCCACCTTCAAGTTCGATCACAACTGTGTGAGCGTTTGGAGTGTAAACCAAGTTTTTGAATGCTTTTTCTTCTGCAGAAAAATGCACTGGTTGATCTCCTCCGTATAAAACGCAAGGAACCGCTCCAGCATTACGTAAGGCTTTAGTCGCTGACTTGCCTACGCTTTCTCTTTCTGATCCTTTAATTGTAATCGATTTCATTTGTAAAATATATATAATTAATAATAATTCGGTGCTAATCAGGTTACATTAAAAATGTTCCGCTGATTGAGTTGTTGTGTTGTACCATCTGCATTACGTCTGCAAAAAGCGGTGCACAACTTACTACTTTGATTTTGTTTGATTCTTTCCTTAACGGAATAGAATCGGAAACAATCAGCTCAAGTAGTTTTGAGTTTTCGATTTTCTCGTAGGCTTCTCCCGATAGGATGGCGTGTGTGCAAATGGCGCGAACGCTCAGTGCTCCTTTTTCCATCATCAAATCGGCGGCTTTCGCCAAAGTGCCTCCTGTGTCAATCATGTCGTCCACAAGGATGACGTTTCTGCCTTTTACTTCTCCGATAAGTTCCATCGTGTCGATCACGTTGGCTGCTTTTCTTTGCTTGTAGCAGATTACCACGTCTGATTCTAAAAATTTAGAATAAGCATAGGCTCTTTTTGAACCTCCCATATCCGGTGATGCAATCGTCAGGTTTTCTAAACCAAGACTTTTCACATACGGTAGGAAAATCGTTGATGCAAACAGGTGATCTACTGGTTTTTCAAAAAAACCTTGGATCTGATCTGCGTGCAAATCCATTGTCATAATACGTGTTGCTCCTGCGGTTTCCAGTAGTTTTGCTACCAGTTTTGCTCCAATCGGAACACGAGGCTTGTCTTTACGGTCTTGTCTGGCCCATCCAAAATAAGGTATCACGGCAGTAATGTGTCGTGCTGAAGCCCTTTTGGCGGCATCAATCATCAGTAAAAGCTCCATCAGGTTGTCGCTACTTGGAAAGGTAGAACATACTAGAAAAACCCTTAATCCTCTGATCGATTCCTCGAAAGACGGCTGAAATTCGCCATCGCTGTATTTTGAGAACGTTACTTTACCTAGCGGAACACCATAGTTTTTGGCTATCTGTTCTGCCAGATGTACACTTTGAGAACATGCAAATATCTTTGCTTCCGGTTCTTGGTGTGGCATTTTAATTAGTTGTTTTATGCCGTTACGCTGCATACAATTCAGCTTTGTTGTTCTACAAAACAGAAAGCCTGCAAACGTCTCGGGTGTAGTTAGTTAGTGTTGTGTCGCCGAAACGAGGTGCAAATTTAGAAATAAAAATGAAGACTGAACGAAAAATTTCGACAATTTTTTTTAGAATATGTAAAATAATTTTTTACATTTGCACCGTGTTAAAGGAATCAGTGTTACAATTGGTTCTATTGCGTCGAAGCTGTTGCTTCTTCGTCTGCTAAGCCCGGATGGCGGAATTGGTAGACGCGCTGGTCTCAAACACCTGTGGGAAACCGTGCCGGTTCGACTCCGGCTCCGGGTACAAAAGCCTCTTCGAAAGAAGAGGCTTT
Source organism: Flavobacterium sp. PLA-1-15 (assembly GCF_049060005.1). Taxonomy (NCBI): domain Bacteria; kingdom Pseudomonadati; phylum Bacteroidota; class Flavobacteriia; order Flavobacteriales; family Flavobacteriaceae; genus Flavobacterium; species Flavobacterium sp. PLA-1-15. Next base: position 107,067 of record NZ_JBMGQS010000007.1, read on the forward strand.
TTTGTTTTTAGTCATTTTTGTAATGATGATGGATGTCCTAAAAGTCCAAATATTTACGACAATACCACAACTGCAAAACTTCTTTAAAGCTGTAAATTTGTCCTATAATAATAGATAGCTTTGCTATCATTTAAAACGAATCTTATGTTAGGTAAGGGAACAAAAGCCTACAGCATCTTTACAGGTGCTTGTCCGAAATGTCATGGCGATCACATGTATGTAAACAAAAATCCATACGCTTTGACGGAAACGATGAAGATGCATGAAACCTGTGGTAATTGCGGTTTTCGTTATAAGGTAGAACCGAATTTCTTTTTCGGAGCTATGTTTGTGAGTTATGCGGTTTCGGTATTTGTAGGAATCATGATTTTTCTGCTGTGTTATTTTGGGTTTAAAATGAACCTGCTCCACATCTTTATTGCCATATTTGCAGGATTGATTGTATTGATGCCACCCATTACGCGAATTTCAAGGAACATCTACATCAATATATTCGTGAGCTATGATAAAGAGGCCGGAAAAAAGAATATTCCGGCCTAATATTTTAATAAATCACTTTCTTGGTTACTATTGCGTTGCTTTTCAATTGTACTTTTACGATTAGAGTTTGTGTGTCGTAAACTACATCAGTTGCTGTAAAACTGTTACCATTGATTTTATCTTCTGAGAAAATTCTCCTTCCTAGGATATCATAAACTGTAATGGTATTTATACTTTCCAAAGATGATTTCACCTTCAATTCATTTCCGTCTTTAAAAATGATGACGCTTGAAACGATCTTTTCCAAATCTGGATTTGAAAGAGTTTGCTGAGGAATGTACCTTAAAACAAAACGATTGTTGAAGGTTCCCGGAACGGTTGTAAAAGTGTAATTAGAAGCTTTGAGATCGTGGACAACGTTTAGGTCCAAATCTTCCAAATAAATATCCTGATCTTCAAATAAGCCGTCAAAATGATCGATGTTAATCGTTAAGGTTCCTGTCAAAGAAGTTTTGTAACCTAGCGGTACCAAATCTTGATTGTTAAAAGGCAAAGCGCGTCCTTGTATGGCAAGATTTTTACTTTCGGCAATAGAGTACAAACTCACTTTGTTGCCACCAAAATGATCTCCATCATAACCCCAATCCAGTTCGTTTGTTGCATTTTGAATGTATCCAACCAAGGTTTGGTTGAAGGCATTTTGTCCGGTGAGGTTCAGCCAAATTCTGTGCTTTCCTGTTGTTTGCCAGTTGTTCACTGGTTGTGTTAAACCAGGCCTGAAGAATTGATCGTTATTTCCGGCAACACGCATGGAATTATTGAAAACCACCGTTTCTGTATTTAAACCTTTTACAAAAAAGGATTGTCCGGAAGCCAAAAATTCATCGGGCGTAGGACCACCAGTTGAGGCTGGAGCCGTTGCCGTGGAACCACTAAAATTGAATGTAGCATAATCGCTCGGATTATAGCTGTATATGCCTGGAACTCCCGTTGCTTGTATTTGGGAATTGTGTGTCCATAAATAAATTGTTCCTTCGAGGTTAGCAGCATTGAACGATAGGAATTTTTCCATATCAAGTGCGGAAGGGTAGGGATTTCCAAGCAGGTTCCATTGATCCACCAAGCTTGATCCTGTAACCTCATGTTCTACGATTCCATTGTTTGGTGTTCCTATAAAATTTGCTGTATATACGGTAGCAACTGCACCGGAAGCTCCCTGAATGGCGAAATTTTGAGGTGCCCTCACGATGTAGCCTCTTCCCGGCACCATCACTTCTGCCCCGACAGGAATGGTTTGCCAAGCCTGCGGAGAGGCGGCATGATTCCATTTATAATATTTGTCAAACATAGTCATGGGAGATAATTGCTTAAGCGTAAATGCATCTTCAGTAGTGTCATCCGACGGATCTTCATTTGCAAAAAGAGGGGAGCTCCAATAGGTGAAATCATAACGGTAAACAGGTTGCGTATTTCTTTTTATCGTTACATTTCCGGTGTTCACCGCATTATCATTATGCTGTAATAGACTAGAGCTGTCTTCAAAAACGGCAACACCATTATTTATGAAATCACTTTCAATATCGATATTGTCATCTGTGGCAACTGTCAAAGTCGCTCCAGAAATGATTTCACACTTACAGCCTACAAAGCCAGATCCTACGACATCAGAGTCATAATCTCCATTGATTATGGCAATTTCAGAAGAGGTAGGCGGGTTTCCATCGCCACTCCAAGCGGTTCCGTTCCAAGTTTTTGAAGCTTTTCTTTTTGCTTTTAATGTTATATTGTCAATGGCCCAAATTTCATCCCCAGCGTTATTAAGAATTGTCAATTTCAATTTTAAGGCTGCTGCCAATGGGAGATTTGTGATGTTCAGAGTGCTGTATCCATCTGTAGTTCTGTAGCCTCCGCTTAAAGGTTTTAAAAAACTTTCGATGGTTCCATTTCCATCGTAAACAGTGATTCCAATGCCTGTTCCACTAGTGAATCCCCATTTGGAATTGGTATTTCCATTTACCGATAGTTCTTCTGTCCAAGTGACCCCGTTGTCTTTACTGATTTGTATTATTATATAGTCGGGATTGTCCAAACCGGAAGTTCCGGAAGCATTGGATAGCGCGGCAACTTTTAACGACAGGTTTACATCTGATAGTTCTAAAGTGTTAATCGCATCAAAAATAATTTCAGCTGTTGCATTGTTGACTTGCAAACTTTTGGCGCCTATAAACGCATTGGAAGTTTGGGTTGTCCCGTTATCGCCTGCTTTTCCATATCCAGTTCCGCCCGCTACTGTCGCTCCCAAAAGAGGAGTTGAATAGCCCCAAGAAGGCGTTGCAGGAGTGTCTTCAAAATCTTGAATTGCTATAATTTCTTCTGCTCCAAAACTACATTCGGTATAATCAATTCCTTGACCTTGGATATCAAAAGTGTAAATGCTCTCATCAGAATCATTATTGTATATTGTTACGGTAGCGGTGCGTAATCCAGGTGCCGATGGTGCAAATTTTATAACCAAATAGGAAGTTCCTCCAACAGAAATAGAGGATGCAGGAATAGTAGTAATGCTGAAATCCGAAGCATGAGCACCGGAAATTGTAACATTCGAAATTGTAAGTATGCGCTTGGCTGTTACAAGATTCTGGATCAAAAAGGTACTTGACCTTGTAGTTGGACTGTTTCCAAAATCAGTAAAGTCTGAACTTGAAGGAGTTGTGTCTCCGGATGCAATGGTCAGGTTATTTCCCACAACATTTATTTCAGGATTACCCAGAGGATATCCGGCAGATATATCATTTGTAAACAAACTCGTCGCATCAGAATCTACTGAAATCTCAAGTGTATTTGCAGTTGTTCCTATGGTAGTTCCTTCTGTCCATTGTGTTCCGTTCCATCTTCCAGAAATAGAATTGCTTTCGGTTCCTACAACATCATAATTGGTAGGAGTGGAGTGGTATTTTCCTGAAAAAGTATAAGCTGCATCGCCAGTTATTCCAGTTGAAGTTAGCCTCCAATATCGGGATAAGTAATCGGTTGTGGCCTGCATTTCAGGGTGTTTTGCATCGCTAACTCCTAAAGAGACCGATGCTGTTGACGAAAAAGTGCCATTTGTAAAAGATATTGTAGCAGGTGTGTAATTCGAACCGTTGGCCGAATCGGTCCTGTCGCCTATTGGATAGGTAAAAGCTCCCGTACTGCCATTTATGTTTTTTCTAAATCTACCCGTTGTATTTACATCAGAAATGACATAACTATTCGATGAAGCGCCCGTATGAGTTGCTGTGTTGGTCAATACAATATTGCTTGTTCCCAGAAAAATCAATCCTTTTGTAAGTGACAAGGAAGAATGGATGGTCAAATCGGTACCTAGATTCAAAGCAGTGGTAGCATTTTCTCTATTTACGGTAAGCGTTCCAAGTGTTCTAAAACTATTTGTGAAATTTACAGTACCAATGCTTCCATTTCCTAAAAGCGTCAAACCAGACGTTGTACTTCCTTTAAAAGTTCCAGTTCCTGAAATCAAATTGTTTATTCCGGATGTTCCGAGTGTCAGTGTTTTTCCATTCAAATCGAAGATGTCGTTCGCGCTATTGAAAGAAATCACATTTCCTGTATTGGGAGCGCTTATCGTTAAATCGGTGTTCAATTGAACAGTCGTGCTTCCGCTTGACGGTTGAAAAACCACATAATGAAAAGTTGGGGGAGAAGCTGTTGGTGCTGTAATAATTTGTGTTCCATTTTTAAGGAAGAAGACAGCACGGTTTTTAGCATCGAAGGAATAACCAGTGTTGAAGGTGACATTTCCAGCAACCTTCAAGTCGTTGCCAGCTACCGTTCCCAAGGTCATATCTCCAGCTGAGACAATGTTTCCCATAACGGTCAGGGGGCCATTACTGCTAACGGCACCATAGTCCATATACAATTTACTTCCAGAATCTATCGTCAAATTCCCGGTCATTCCTAACGAACCTGGGCTTCCAAAAGGATAATTCAAAGTGGTAGTGTTGGTAATAATAATATGATGCGGAACACCATAGCTGCCTCCAATAGTTGAATTCCATTCAACACGCCTATCATAGCTGCCTCCAGAATTATATTTTAAAAGCGACAATGGACCATATTTTGGAGCATTGACATTCACAAAAGCATTCATGTTCAACTGCAAGGTGCCATTTATAGTGGTGGGATTGCCCGCGCCAAAATTACATCCCGTTTCCAGTACTATGGTTGTATTGGTATCAAAGTCTACTGTTCCAGGGTTTATTATGGTGATGGCATTAGTAGTAATGCTGAAAATACCGCCGGAAACAGTGCTCGTAACTTTCCGATTGTTAGAAGCCAAACTCAAATTTCCGCCGCCAGTAACAGATAAGGATTGTCCGTTCAAGTCGAGCGTACTCGTGGCATTGCTTGAAGCTAACGTCAATCCGTTGTTTGCGTTTACAATTGCATCCGTGCCCGTCGCCAATTTTAAGGTGCCGCTTCCGCCGATATTTAAATAATTGAAAGTTTCAGTTCCGCCGCCAGTTCTAGTGATGGTTTGGATTGCATTACCGTTGAATAGGACAGCTCTTCCGTTCGGATTAAAGGTGGAGGAAGCAGCTCTGGTCCAATTTCCAGATGTTTTAAGGTCGCCACCCAGCGTTCCGGAGAGCGTGAGATTTGCTCCTGTAGCAATGTTGATGTTGCCGGAAACATCCAGACTTTTATTGGTCTGGTCCATATTTAGCGTTCCTCCCAAGAGATTGAGATTACCTGCAACTGCTGTGGTTCCGTATCCAGAACCCCCAGAGCCAAAATAGATTATTCCTGAGTTTACAACCAGATTGTTTCCAATGTTCCAATCACCTCCCGAATTCAATCGTGCAATTTGCTGTCCTGGGCTGTTCATTGTAAAATCCCAAACATTGATGGCGCCAAATGAGTTGTCTGTGGCCGTTATCGGATGGGTATAAGAATTTCTTCCAAACGGATTTGTAGAAGTGCCATTCGCAGTACTGCTAACCGTAAAGTACCTCTTGATGCCATTTGAATTCGAAGAAACAGCCGATCCATTATAATTTTCAAAGGGAACTTGAGCATACATCCCATTGCTATACGAAGCATAGCCCATCCAATTGAAAGAAGCTGGCCGGTTGCCACTGTTTATGGAACCAAGCAATCTACTCCAAGCAATTTTAAATTCACGACGGTCGTCGCTTCCGGCACCATTCCCGTTATTGTTTGAGGCATATTGTCCATTTGCATTTCCGGTATAGTCCGATGTGCCTCCGCCAGCAAATCCATCAGATCCTCCTCCTAAAGATGTCCAACCGTTGGCGCCGTCTCTGCGCCGTATTTCCCTGTAACCGTTATGACTGTAAATAAATACATCGGCTCTGAAAGGCAGGTTGGGAGGGGTAGAATAACCATCATAATTCAGTCCAACCAATGTGCCATTGCTGTCACTTCCTCCATTAACGGGAACTATAGGGTCTACATCTAAGAAAAGCGTGACAGGTTCTGTTTCATTTGCATTTTGAAGGAATACATAGAGATAGGTGTTGTCCCATGTAACGTGCCATGTGCTAGAACCAGAGGTATAATTTGTTGGATAATTGGCTCCATCCAAAGTTCCATCAATCGTTGGAGTAGTAAATTGGGCATTTGTTTTTTCAGAGAAAAGCAAACTACAAAATATCCCTAGCGCCAGAATAAGACGTTTATGGATGGATGCTGATTTTTGAATTGACTCCCTCATCATGCAACTAAAAATAATGTTTCTCATAACATTTAGGTTTGTTTTTAAACAGTCCGTTGGTACAGCTTCATGTTGGATAATGTTTACAAATCAAACATTATCGGGCTTGAGAGACATGAGATATCTTAATTTAAGAATTTGGGAATAGTAAATTTAACAAAATAGTTGCATCATTTTAACCGTAAGTAAAAAAACAACAACTACAACGTTTTCGTGTTTATAAGTTTATTGATTATGAGCTTTATGTGCCGTTATAAGAGTAAATACAAGTATAATACTGATAGACTTCAGCGAGATTTAATTTGAGTCTGATTTCGAATGACTTTATTTTACATAATCATTTTAATACATTGGTCATACATTATCTATACTCTAAGTAGGGAGTATCTTAGAAGTTAATCTGTTTAAAATCGATGCAGATTCATCATAAATGCACTTAAAATAGAAATCCCGACTCGGAAGCGAGACGGGATTTCATATCAACAATACTTCAATTTTTAATTCTGTTTAGTAAACAATCTTCTTGTTCACGATCTGTCCGTTTGCAAGTCTGATCTTCACGATAAGCGGTTGCTCGTTCATCACTACGTTTTCAATGCGTATTTCATTTTGGCCGATACCTGCGGTATTGAAAAGTGTTCTTCCCAACAAGTCATAGATGGTCACCTGCTCCAAAGCTTGCAATTGCGACTTGATCATGATCTTGTCGTCTTCCTGATACAAGATCAGACCATCTGCAACAGCTACAGGATCCGGATTACCCAACTGTTCCGAAGGAAGGTAACGCAACACAAAACGTCCGTTAAAAGTTCCGGATACGGTTGTAAAGTTATAAGCGCTGGCCTTCAGGTCGTGAACGATGTTCAGCAATTTGTCTTCAAGATAAATATCCTGCCCTTCAAATAGGCCATCATAATCGTCGATACTGATGGTAAGCGTGCCATTCAAGGTGGTCTTATATCCAAGGGGCACTTCATCCTGATTGTTGAAGGGCAATGCACGACCTTGAATGGTAAGATTTTTATCCGCCAAAATCGAATAGAAGGTTACTTGATTACCACCGAAGGATTCTCCATCAAAACGGATGTCCCATTCGTTAGTTGCATTTTCAATATACCCCACAAGCAATTGGTTAAAGCCAACCGTTTGTCCTTTCATATTCAGCCAAATGCGGTGCTTGCCGGTAGTGTCCCAGTTGCTTACTGGTTCTGTTGATGCAGGCCTAAAGAACTGACCGTTGTTTCCGGCAACACGCATTGTGTTGTTGAACAACGCTTGCCCTACAGCAGTACCTTTTATGAAAAAGGACTGACCAGCGGCAATATACCCAGTTGGCTTGTTGTCGTTAGGGTTGCCTGGCGTAGGATCCGTCGCGGCTTCTTTAGTGTCGGTGCTTCCTGTTCCATTATAGCAGGCATAGTCACCGGCACTGTAGCTGTATATCTGTGGTGTTCCCGTTTCTGTTATTTTGGTATTGTGAGTCCACAAATAAATAGTTCCTTCAAGAGTGTTAGTGCTTCCTAAACCGGCACCCACATTAGCATCAAAAAACGCATCTGCATGAATAGCCGACGGATAAGGATTACCCAAAAGGTTCCATTTGTCTGGACCTGAAACAGCATGTTGAACAATACCATTATTTGGCACTCCAATGAAATTAGCAGTATAAGTCTGATAGGAAGCAGGAACTGGAGTAGCACCATAGTTTTGAGGTGCTCTCACGATATATCCTCTTCCAGGAACCATGGATTCCACACCAACTGGAATTGTCGCCCATCCTGATGTTGTTGGACTATTTTCCCATTTGTAGTACTTGTCAAAGAAGGTCATAGGTGACAATGCTTTCAAATTAAATTCTGTACCAGCAAGTACAGCAGTGGCATCGTCGCTTGAATCATTGTTAGCAAATACTGGCGAACTCCAATAAGTAAAATCATAGCGATACATAGGTTTTGTAATACGTTCCATGCTTATTTTACCTATGTTGTTATTCGCATTCGCATTATTTACATCCGCCACCTGAACAAGGCTTCCGTTGTTGAGGATCACAAGTTTTCCATCGTCTAGAGGATCCGGTGTGCTGTTGTCAGAAAGCTTTAATCCATACTCTACAGTAAGGGTTTTTCCGCCATCAATAGTTACGGTTGCTCCCGGATTAATGGTACATTCACAACTCGAAACATTAGGAAGAGCAGGTGTTGTTTGCGTATTATAGTTTCCTGCGAAAATTACGGCATCTGTAGCTGTTGGAGCAAATCCATCACCACCAGTCCAAGCTCCAGAAGCCCAGGTTTTTGTGGTGCCACACAATCCTTTAATCCCTATTCCAAAATCACCGTATGCTGTTAGTCCCGAACGAGAAACGGTGTAATCTGTGGTAGTTCCAGATGAAGCGATATGCGTTCCTGTTCCAAGCCATGTGGTAGGATTTCTATTCAAGAGCGCCAAACTGCAAAGCGGTGCCGCCGTGGCGGTTTGTTTTCTAAAGGCAGCGGTGTAGTTGGTTGCAACAATAGCATTATTGGTCAGCTTCCAATAAAAGGTGTCGCCTGTTTTGGCCTCAAAAAGCGGACAGCTTCCTGCCGCAGCAACTGTAACCGGAGTAAATGCTCCCATTGCAGTTTCCACAACTTCAGCAGTCAGCCTACCTGGAGTTGTAACGTTTGCGTAGTTGATAGTGGCGAAACGATTTTCGTTAGTTGAAGTGCCTAGTGGGAATAGCCCGTCATTTCCAGATGTAGCTCCTGTAGCAAACCACCGTGTCATTTTTCCTACTACAAAACCAGAAGTATAAGTTAGGGTTCCTGAATTTGAAGCACTCTCTCCTAAAGTCAGGGTATTGATATTGGTCACAATATTACCACTGGTCATAAAAAGGCGTCTTTTTATTTCAAGATTTCTTTGTAAATCAACATAACCAGATGATTTATTTATGTTGCTTCTGTAGATGTTAATAGTTCCAGCTCCAGAAATGATTTGGTTTGTATTTCCTGTAAAGTTGAAGTTTGCCTGCGCCAAACTAGCTGTTGCCGAAAGTGTACCCGCTGTTTCAACCGTTAAATTACCTCCTAAGTTTATGATTCCAGTTCCTCCGCCAGTATTATTCATATTAAATGTTCCGCCTGAAAGGGTCATGTTTTTAGCAATGTTTATTGTATTGGTTGAGGTGCTGCTGTTGGTCAAAATAAAAGTTCCAGTAGTTTGTTGGTAATTACCTAATACATTGATAGTGTTTCCAGCTCCTAAGGTGAAACTTCCAGTTCCGCTAAAAGTAAGATTGTTGTAAGTGAATGGAGACATAGTCCAGCCGGTAGCACTAGAGATGTATTCAACTGTACTGTCCGTTATCGTATAACTATGAACGGATTGATCAACAGAAAATGCGCTACATATTTTAATTGTTCCTGTTGGCGAGAATGTTCGATTTCCTCCTAATGCGTTCAAGTTCCCATAAGTCAAAGGAAGAATAATCTGATTGGATGTGCTGGTGATGTTTACGGTACTGTTGCAGTTTAAAACAGCTGTAGCGGTGCCTGTATAGGCTACCGTGCCTTTAATGGTCAATGAATTGGTTGCTGTTAATGAAAAAGATGTTGCATCAGAACCTGTCAATTCAAAATTCGTTACTGTTTTATTAGACACAATGTTTAACTTATTAGGCACAGAAGTACCTGTAACGATGATATGGTCTTTACTGCCGGGTATTCCGTTTGGCGTCCAGTTGGTGGCTGTATCCCAAGAAGTAGAAGAAGATCCATTCCAAGTGTACGTTATTGGTGCGAGCGATTCTATAGTTACATTATCCAATATAGCTCCACGACCATAATTATTAATTCCTTCAAAAGCAATTTGATAAGTAGAGGATGGATTTGGTAAAGAAATAAAATCATACGTCCATGAAGATACAGCACTGAAATAATGTTTCAACTCTATCCAAGGATTAGTTGAACTGGTTCGATAATAGACTTTTATTTCATTTACATCACCACTCCAAGATTCTTGTCCATAATAAAAACTAACTCCTGGATCTGATAAACTAGAAATATCCATAACAGGACTCACTAATTTTGTAATTGCATCTGCATCTACAGGATGGTAAAAACTTGCATTTTTAGTTCCTGCATAAGCAGAAGTTAGGAGGGTTCCTCCTCCTCCTGCAGTATATATCCAAGAGATGTTGTTGATTACAAATTCATTTGTCCAACAATTTCTTGTAGCACTAGCATCTTCAAAAGTTTCTGTAAAAGGGAAAGCTGTGATAGCGCCACAGGAGGTCGTAAAGGAACCTATTGTACTCCATGCACTGACACTGCTGCCACAACCTTTGGTTCTCACCCATACATAATACGTTGTAGTAGCCGACAAAAGGGTTAAATTAGCAGTGGTTACTCCAGACAAAGTGCTTCCAGATGGTGTGGTTCCAGCAGTTGGGGCAGTATTAGAGGTTGAATAATAATAGTCGTAGCCCTTAACAGCTCCAGTTGCAGGTGCTGTCCAGTTGATGGTTGCTGTAGTGGTAGTGATTGCCGTGGTTGCTGTCAGTGTTGGTGCGGTTATAGTAACTGTTGCATCTGTTAAGTCTAAAACCAATGGTAATTGGGTCTTGTTATTGTTTTCGCCACCAAAATCGGAAGCCGACCAATACTCATTCCTGAATACCATATTTATCCCCTCAACCATAGTGCCAGTAGGAATACAGAAATAGTCTGCAAATTTAATAGTCGCCTTGTATACGTTAGGATTTGTGGATTCTCTAGTAAATAGAACCAAAGTGCTTGTATTGGCGAAATCTTGTGAAGGATTCACATACTGCCAATCTCCACCTGTAGTATTTTTAACCCCTGCATGCATCCAAATTTGTGTTCTGCCGTCTGTGTAAAAATTATTCACGGGATCAAAGTCTTTCAAATAAACATTAATGGTATGGTTTACCGTAGCATTCGCAACTGTCGCATCAGTATATACAAGATAATTAGGTTGTGCTACTACTGTAAACTTATAGTCTTCTGCTTCTGATCTTGTTGTGCCATTTGCACAAGGTGATACATCGTCTCCATAGTAAGAATTCATTGTTCTTATCCTCATCCTGTAATCACCCAAGGCAGTGCCGGTTGGAACCGTAATTGTTCCGCTACCTGAACCAACATAGGATGGCAAGCCTGCACCCGAAGAATATACTCTTTCTGAAGATTCGAATACCAAATTGTTATTCCAATCCACCCAAATGGCTGTTCCTGCACTTCCACCAGGAGATGAAAAAGAAAAATCTATGGCACCTGTTGGGTACATTTCTACTTTTTGTGTGGCATAGTTGTCTTGGTATCCTCCCGTTGTGTAAGTGGAAGTATGAGCAATATTTGACGTATATCCTTTGGTCGTCGAAAAGTTTGAAATGTAATTTGTTGCATTGCTACTTGAAGGCAAACAGTATCCGTAATAAAAACTTCCACCGCTTACCCATGTACTTTTATCAGTACCATCACAATTAGAACGAACCCACCAGTAATAAGTATTTCCAGCAACAAGACCTGTTATGATATTAGCGGTCGTTACTGTTGTTCCTACAAAACCTGTAGGAGTTGTTCCTGCTGTTGGAGCAGTATTAGTAGTTGATAGATAATATTCATAACCCATTCCCGGTGCACTGCTTGGAGCCGTCCAATTGATATTTGCATTGTTTACTGCTATCATTGAAGATGAAAATGGGGCAACGGGAATGAAACAAGTGGGAGTTGTTTCTAATCTAAAATCATCTACTCCCAATTGCCACGGATTACCCGTAGAACTTACACTTATTGCAAAAGAGTAGTTATTAGTTGATGGAGGTGTGTAGCTATAAGTGTATTTAACATAACCTGAAGTAGTTTGCGTTGAACTCACAAAAGTAGCCAGTTCGGCAGCTCCAGTTAAGCTTTGTGTAGTGTTAGCTAATAGTTTCCCTGTCCATCCTGTGTTGCTAGCCCCTGTACCAGTATTATAATAAAAACTGATATCATAAGAAACCCCAGAAGATAATGCAAAGAAAGGTGTCCATAATTGACTTGCAGTTGTGTTGCTAAATGCAATTGACATATAGTTTGGTACCGATCTAGGATCGTTGTAGCTATCCGTTGCTGCATTTGCTGAAACCCAAGCTTTTGTTCCTGTTACATTTTTCCAGCAAGCAGGAGTAATCCCAGACCCGATAGTTGACATTGCATCAAAATTTTCTGTCCATGGTAAAGTGGATATAGTATCACAAAGCGTTGTAAAACTACCATCCAGATTAGTTGATTGACAACTTGAATTATAGGCAATAATCCGATAATAATAAGTTGTACTCGCAGAAATACCTGTAATATTAACGGGTGATGTCGTGTCTGCTAGTGGATATGGTGTGCCAAAGGAAACCGTTCTTGCGGCATCGGTATAAAGTTCAAATCTGTATTTTAGAGGCAGTGCTGTACCACCTGTTGCTGGTGGAGACCAAGATACTGTCGCACTATTGCTTGTAACGCTACTTGTAGGCGAACTTGCAACAGCTGGGCAAGTAATGGCATATCCCGAAACACCGGAAGAATACCAAGGTGCTCCATTACAAGAATTTGTACTATTAGCTGAAAAAACAAAGTAATTGTGTTGTGTGTTCGGGATTCCTCCTGTCAAATTATAGGAGGTTGCAGTGCCGGAACTTACAACACAGCGGTACACATTTCCTCCAATCGTATAATTTGTCGAAGCAGTATAGGTAGTTCCATTGACTAATGCAGGTGGCGTTGTTGTAGTTGTTGACATAAAAACCATGTATCCCGAAGGTACAGGAGAAGCAGGGCTAAAACCTACGGTTAAAGTTGTAGAAGTAATATTTGAAGTTACAACAGCGCTTGGTGCATTTGGTGCAACGCAAGCCGTAGTAAAATTCCCCACAACGCTCCATGCACTTTTATCGGTAGCGTTACATTTGGATCTTACCCAATAGTAATAAGGTGTAGCCGCAGTTAAGGAGGATAAATTTGCGGTTGTAACGCCTGCACCAGTTGACCCACTTGGCGTTTGAGAGGCTGTAGGTGTGGTATTGCTAGTGCTGTAATAATACTCATAACCATTTGCAGGCGCACTGCTCGGTGCTGTCCAGCTGATGGTTGCTGTGGTGGTAGTTATTGAGGAAGAGGTTAGTCCTGTTGGTACACCTGAACATGCTGATGGCGTCCAAGTATAAGTAAGTCCTGTACTTGGTTTAACTGTACTACTATAAGTAACCGCAGCAACATTAGATCCTCCAGCTGTAGTGGAAGTCCAGTTAGTTGATGAAGTTCGATTGTTGAAATCTGAATTAGCAGATCCTCGCAATCCTACCTGAACAGTAGAAGAGGTAGCGGTACCCGTATTACTTCCATAAATAATCTGAACGACATTGGTTGTTTCATATAATCTAATTTGAACGTTAGCAGCATCAACTTGCCAAGCAGAACTCGCCCATCGGTCTATACTAGACCATTGACAAACATATATCCTATTTGGAGCTGTACCTAGTACTTCCGAACGAACAATAGATCTCACATCATGGGCAAAAGCGGAAATAGCAAAATTTGTTGAGCCAGATGATAAAGGGGTATATTGTGTAGTTGGGGGAGCGGTAGCTCCGAGAACCAAAAAGCCATTTGTTGTTGGTCTTGCAGTAGTATAGTTTGTGCCATTATAGTTAAAACTAAATGGCAGTGTAAAGGAGTAAATATCGTCGTCAACCTGTACAGTATTGTGTGCAGTTCCTCCGCTTATAGCAGTATAAGTACCACTACTCTGCGAGAAGGTGTAACTGGAAACCTGTGCTTGAACATTTCCAAAACAAAACAACAAAACAAAAACTCCAAGCAATTTACTGCTTGATTTCTGTGCATTCAGAATTGCGTTGCCCTTGGCAACCAACTCTGTAAAAAATTTTCTTTTCATAACAACCTTATTTGTACTAGTACTTCATAAAGGGGTTCTTCTAAGAATTTGGGATAACAAATGTAGGAGGAGAAGAGGAAATTACGTATAGATATATTAAGATAATTTTAACGCAAGGTTAAGAATTAAATTATTTCTATGATTTTGCTTTTTTATTTAATTTATATTTAAAAATTATTATTTGTGTTGAGTATTTTATAATAAAAATCAACAATATAAATATTTAAAGCAATGGCTAATTGTTGTAAAATAATTGTAATTGTTCGTTTTTTACGCACTACTTTAAATAAACAGATGCTAATGTTTGTTGTAAAACATTTTTTTTGAACTTTAAGTGTGATACACATTCATTTTTTTGGAAACAAAAAACAATTGTATAAAGCAATCCTAAAAAAAATCCCGTCTCGTTACTAAACGAGACGGGATTGTATATTTCAATCTTTTAATAATTTGTTCTAATAAACAATCTTCTTGTTCACGATCTGTCCGTTTGCAAGTCTGATCTTCACGATAAGCGGTTGCTCGTTCATCACTACGTTTTCAATGCGTATTTCATTTTGACCGATACCTGCAGTGTTGAAAAGTGTTCTTCCCAACAAGTCATAGATGGTCACCTGCTCCAAAGCTTGCAATTGCGACTTGATCATGATCTTGTCGTCTTCCTGATACAAGATCAAGCCGTCTGCAACAGCTACAGGACCCGGATTACCCAACTGTTCCGAAGGAAGGTAGCGCAACACAAAACGTCCGTTAAAAGTTCCGGATACGGTTGTAAAGTTATAAGCGCTGGCCTTCAGGTCGTGAACGATGTTCAGCAATTTGTCTTCAAGATAAATATCCTGCCCTTCAAACAGGCCATCATAATCGTCGATACTGATGGTAAGCGTGCCATTCAAGGTGGTCTTGTATCCCAGGGGCACTTCATCCTGATTGTTGAACGGCAATGCACGTCCCTGGATGGCCAGTTTTTTATCCGCCAAAAGCGAATAGAAGGTAACCTGGTTGCCGCCGAATGATTCACCATCAAAACGGATGTCCCAATCATTGGTTGCATTTTCAATATACCCCACAAGCAATTGGTTAAACCCTACGGTCTGTCCTTTCATGTTCAGCCAGACACGGTGCTTTCCGGTCATGTTCCAATCGTTAAGGGGCTCCGATGTTCCCGGCCTGAAGAACTGACTATTGTTTCCGGCAACACGCATGGCGTTGTTGAAAACCGCCTGTCCGCTCGCAGTTCCTTTTATAAAGAAAGATTGTCCGGCCGCAATGAATCCGGTCGGCTTGTTGTCATCTGGATCGGCAGGAGTAGGATCGGAGTCCGCTTCCTTGGTGTTGGTGCTTCCCGTACCGTTGTAGGCGGCATAATCGGCGGCACTGTAGCTGTATATGTGTGGAACTCCGGTTGGTAATATTTTGGTATTGTGTGTCCATAAATACAAGGTTCCTTCAAGGGTGTTGGTGCTTCCGTTTCCTGGCCCCACATTGGCATCAAAAAACGCATCAGCGGAAATAGCCGAAGGATAAGGATTGCCAATCAGGTTCCATTTGTCGGCTCCTGAAACGGCATGTTCCACAATACCATTGTTAGGGACACCAATAAAATTAGCGGTATAAGGCTGATAGGAGGCAGGAACAGGCGTTGCCCCATAGTTTTGAGGAGCCCTAACGATATATCCTCTTCCAGGAACCATAGATTCAGCCCCTAACGGTATCGTAACCCATGCAGGTGTAGCCGCGGCATGGTTCCATTTGTAGTATTTGTCAAACATGGTCATTGGCGACAATTTCCTTAAGTTGAATTCAGCACCGTTGGCTACTGAAGTAGAGTCGTCACTTTGATCGTTGTTTGCAAAAACAGGGGAGCTCCAATACGAAAAGTCGTAGCGGTACATTGGTTTTGTAATACGTTCCATGTCAATCTTACCCGTATTATTATTAGCGGTTGCATTTTTAACATCGATCAATTGTAAAAGCGTTGCATCATTTTTAATCGAAATAATACCTTCATATCCTGTAGTATTGGTAAAACCTTCCAGCAGTGTTACTGGGTGTGTAGGATGAATGACAACTTCTTCATCTGTTTTTACGGTACAACTACAAGCTGTTAACGCTCCATGTGTAGTAGTATCATAATCGCCATCTATAACAGCACGTTCCGTAATTGTTGGAGCGGTTGTGGCAACACCCGGTGTACTTTCCCATTGTGTTCCTGTCCAAGTTTTGGTACCTATGCAATTGTCTTTATGAGCAATACCAAAATCGCCAAAAGCATTAAGTTCTGTTCTCGAAACGGTAAACTTCGTTACAGTGCCTTGGGTTGCGGCAATGATGGTTGGTGCTTCCCATACTGTTGGGTTTTTACGGATAAGGGTAACCTCACACGTATTGCTGATGGCAGTGCCTTCTTTTGTAAAGGCTCCTGTGAATTTTCCGTTTGCTAATCCATCAGATGGAGTAAGCCTCCAATTGAAATCCTCAACGGTTTGGGTTAGAAAACCATTACAGCTGCCAACAGCATCAATAATCAAATACGGACTAACCAAAGTAGGTGTTCCTGTTAAGATAGAAGCCGTTAGTTTACCACCTGTTGGAGCAGTGGAATAATCAATTTTAGCATGACGGTTCTTGCTGCTTGTTTCGTTGGTCCCTAAAGGAAACAAACCTGCGTTTCCAGTAGTAGTTGCACTGCTGAACCATCGAGCCATAGTACCTTTTACAAAACCAGTTGGTGCTGTTGGAAGTAGCGTACCAGTGTTTAAGGCACTTGTTCCTAACGTTATGGTTTTTGTATTGGTTATACCGTTGATATTTCCTTGCGTCATAGTAAGACCAGAAGTAACAATGACATCGTTAGTAAGTACCACATCTGCATTTGTAGCAGTGTTGTTGATTACGAGGTTTCTAACACTTGAAGGTAAAGCATTACCGGTGTTTTGGGGTGTAGTAATTCCAATGTATTCATAGCTTGCGTCACTTGCGAAAGTTCTATTTGCTGCTGTTACTTGAACATTTCCTGCTGTTGCTCCAGGTGCTGCAGTGGTAATACCGTTAGGGGAAGTGATTTTTAATGTGCTTCCTGTTTGTGATTCAAATGCATTTCCTAAAATTTGTAAAGCATTATTGGAAGAGTCAAAGCCAAAATCTAAAATACCTCCAGAATTCACGGTGAAAGATGATGCTGATGCAAGTGTAATATTTGAATCTAATTTGACATAAGCTCCCGCATTAACTTTAAATCGGGTATTTGTGATAGTAGCATTAGTAGAAGCGAAAACATTTTGAGTTGTCTCAGGTGTAAGGCCGTTTCCTGTACCTTCAAAAATTAATTCACTATCAGGATCAGTAGTTGTCAATGTTGATGAGTTTAAAACTTTTAAGTCACCTTTAAGTTTTATTCCAAAGACAATTGACCCATTAGTTGTTGGACCAATATTAACTGTTCCATTATTTATTTCTAGGTTTCCATTTAAAGTAATTGATGATAATGAAGTCATTCCTCTCAATGTACCGGCATTTACTATCGTATTTCCATTAATTATTATGTTTTTACCGGTTGTAGAAGTAATTAGGATATTATTACTTGTGCTGTTTAGTGTTAGGTTATTTTCAACCAAATTAAAATTGGTTGCAGTATTTGTAGGAATTAATGTAATAGCTGTAGTTCCTGAAAATGTAAGATTACCAAATGAGTAACTGTTTAAATTAGGGCTAATTTGAGATGGGTTGGCTAGTAAAGCTCCAGAATAATCGGCTAAATTTACCGTTGAGCCATTTTTAAAATCTTCTGTACCTCTCCAAAAATTTGCAGCATTTGTCAATGCAGTATTTATTGTCAATGTTCCCCCTGATTCTACAATCTTCTGACCTCCAGTGGTTGCCATTATCACACCAGTATTACCAACAACAAATTCACCTCCATCTTTAACATGCATTAATAATAATGTAGATCCATGATTAGAATTAAATTTCCCTCCGTTTTCAACAATCATGGAGGTACCAACACTAGCGCCTGCAAAATTTGCATTGGTAGTTATATTGTGTTTTATTATTAGCAAATCTGTAGTTCCTGCTATAGGTCTTGTGGTAGGGTCTTCCCAGCCAGAGGCTGTCATTCTTCTCCAAGTTGCTGCTCCAGTTGCATTTGGCCAATTTCCATCCGATGTAGTTTCATATGTGCCTACTGCAACATCGGATAAGTCAAATAAACTACTGTTAGCTCCTGTTAAGCCAGTCGAAGTAGCCGAAAGCGTTCTTCCATTCTGAGCTACAGTGTGTGTCAAGCTGTTAAAAGTTGCTAAACCAAGTGTTAGAGTTCCGCTAACAGGTGATCCAGTTAATGTTCCATTAGAAGTTATAGTTATTGGTGTAGCAAAATCCACATCCCTATTCCCATTAACATCATTTGCAGAAACCGTTACAGCAGGTGCCATTGCAACGTTAATAGAAGTATTGCTTGGCTGTTGTACAAAAGCCAATCGATCCGCCGTAACCTGAATCACGTTATCCGTAAGTCCTGCAGAAGAAGTAGAAGCGCTAATAGTTCCAAACGTAGATCCTGTTGCCGCTGCCGTAGCTCCAGAAACGGTTACGATAATACGTTGGTTGTCGGTAACAGCGGTTTTAAAGCTGGCTCTTATGCTGAATGTTTTAGTGCCACCATCAGTTGTAGCTAGCGAAAGTCCGGTAAATACAGTTGTGAAAGTTGCGGGAAGTTCGGCGATTTCAGTTGTTCCGTCATAAAGGGCAATACGTTCCAAATACGCAACATTTCCTACCAGTAAGGATAGCGTTGAAAGTGTAGTTCCTAAATTATCAGCATCCGGACTGCCACCACCATCTTGAATGATGAATTGTCCCAACTCAAAACTATTGGCTGCTGTTATGTTCGAATTAATGTAGTTTAAATAATTGATCGGACTGTTTATGAAACCTGCATTTGCAATAATGTTTGATGTTGCACTTGCTGTTCCCGTTCCTGTTAAAGTAATCAAGTAAGGATTTTCGTCACTGTCGTCATTTGCAATAGACAATAGAGCAGTTTTTCCACCTAGACTGGTAGGAGTAAAAGTAACTG
This sequence comes from Flavobacterium sp. PLA-1-15, assembly GCF_049060005.1. Taxonomy (NCBI): domain Bacteria; kingdom Pseudomonadati; phylum Bacteroidota; class Flavobacteriia; order Flavobacteriales; family Flavobacteriaceae; genus Flavobacterium; species Flavobacterium sp. PLA-1-15. The sequence goes on from NZ_JBMGQS010000007.1 coordinate 126,290, forward strand.
TAAAAGTCTCGGAACTATTTGGGGCAACCGTAGCAGGCAAAGTAGCCTGATTGATGGTAAACTCAGAAGCATTTGATCCTGTGATTGCAACCCTAGGTGTTCCTGATAAATTCAAGACTACACCTCCTGTATTTTGGATGGTGAAGGTAATGGCTGTTGAGCTTGTAGTCACGACCTGATTTCCGAAAGCATAAGTTCCATTCGATGCGATATCGGTAGCGCCTTGCCTGATGTTGATTTCCTTTGGAGAAAGTACTGTTACTGTTGCATTATCGTTGTTCCAAACCCCGTTAGTACCTCCATATACATATTGTGTACTACCCGTTTTTCTATATCTGAAAGCCAAATAATAGGTTGCACCCGCTGGAAAATTCGGTCCAATATTACGTATATATTCATCATTATTTCCTGCGTCTGTATTAAAATTGGCAGGAAACCAATTTGTCCATGTATTTGGATTGTTATTGGTTGTACTGTATCCTACTTCGGCAGTAATGTTGCCTCCCTGACCACCAGCTTCCGTATTGCCTGCTTCATACACCTGACCGTATACATTGTAGTTATCGCCCAAGGTGATTGTGCCTGTTGCTGGATGCTGATAATTACCCCAATCTACTAGGTTTGAAGTTACGGTCAAAACGCCATTGTTTGCAGTAGAACTCCAAATGCCTGCAGTACCTCCATAAACATAGGCACCCGATGCTATTCTGAAACGCGTTGCATAATAATAGGTTCCGGGTGTTAGACCTGTTCCTAAACTTGCAGTATATTCGTCATCATTTCCTATTTGAATGTTAAATGTTCCCGTAGTCCAGTTGGTCCAAGTATTTGGATTGCTGTTGGTAGTGCTGTATCCAAATTCAGCTGTGATCGTTCCCGAAGCACCTGCGGCTTCCGTTACGCTTTCGGCATAAACTCTTCCATAAACTGCCACTGTACTTCCTTCTTCCATAGAGTGGGAACCAGGAAATTGTAGGTTAGCATAAGTAATTACAGGAGAAACGGTCAATGTTCGTACAGCAGATTCGATAGCGACACAAGGACTGGTTCCTGAAACTATTACTTTATATTGATAACCGCTCATGGCTAGAGTAGTTGTAGGCGTAGTGTAGGAAGCAGTTGTGCCTCCAGTTCCCGTGCTCACGTTGCTCCAACCTGAACCTGTATTCACCTGCCATTGATAGCTTGTAGCGTTTGTAGCCACAACCGTAAACGTAGCGGTTGTTCCTGCTGGAACTGTTTGATTAGTAGGTTCTGTTGTAATAGCGTTTGCGAGAACTACTGTAACTGCTTGAGAAACTGTTCCTGCTGACCAGCAATTTCCTAGAGTTGATTTTGCTCTTACGTGATAAGTGCCTCCAGTAATAGGAGCAAAGGCACTTGAAGTCGGATTTGCTGTAGAAGTACCAGTTGCTGATGTCTGCCAAAAATAAGCTACATCAGTTTCAGGTTGTCCAGAACCGTGTGTATAGACTAATGATGTATTGCCACAGTTTTGTGTTGCGACAATTGAACCGTTTGGATTGGCTGGGTCTGTACATGCAGGAGTGCAATACAGATTGACATTTCCAATATGTACCCTTTTGTTGGCTACAGTGCTGAAAGTTAATACTGGATTGGCAGAAACAGAAGTAAAATTCAGGCTAATTTCCCCAAATGTAGTCGGAAGTGTTGTAACATTCTGAGAAACCCCATCTAAAGTTACTGTAACAGATATTTCTGATGCGCTCCAACCTTTAGCTCTAAACTTCACGTTGACATTTCCTTCAACCACTCCTGTTGCTGTAGTCGAGATACTTCCGCTTGAACTACCAGAAGCTAATCTAATAGTAGAAGAAGGACTTCCACCTGAATCAGTATCTCCACTAAATGTGCCTGATTTTGTTGGAAAATCTGGTCCATTCATTGTAAAACAAGGTCCAGCATTCCATTTTGCATACAAAGTAACATTACTCGTTCCCATATTATAAGTAGCTCCATCTGCATAAGCAACAACTCCCGCAGCAGAAGTAGCCCATCCCGCAAATGTAAATCCTGTTCTAACAAATGTATTGGTCGTCAAGGTAGCACTTGCATCGGTTGCGATAGTTTGGTTCGCCATTGTGCCCGAAGTGGAGCCGTTTCCATCAAAAGTAATCGTATTATTGTTAGCCGTCCATTTGGCGTACAGTGTAACATTGGAAGTTCCCATAGTATAGGAAGCACTATTGGTATACGCTACAGCACCTCCGGCAGTAGTAGCCCATCCTGCAAAGGTATAGCCTGCTTTTGTAAAAGTATTTGCATTTAAGGCAACAGTAGCAGCAGTTGCAATGGTCTGGGATGACATTGTTCCTGTTCCCGTATTGGCATCAAATGTTACTGTATTGTTGTTGGCAGTCCACTGAGCATATAAGGTGATGTTGGATGCAAAGGAATAGGTTTGTCCGTTGGTATAGGTGGTGCCACTTCCATTGGCGGCAGTATTCCAGTTGGCAAATGTATATCCTGTTCGAGTGAAAGCATTTGTTGTCAAAGCTGCGGCACTACTTTCTACTTGATTGGCCATTGTGCCTGTTCCTCCGTTTGCTTCAAATATTACGGTATGGCTTCCGACAGGATTCCAGACAGCATAAAGAGTTGTGTTTCCTGTAAAATTAAAAGCGCTGACTTGGCTGGCTGTATAAGAAGTTCCCAAGCCATTGGCAAGTGTATTCCAACCGATAAAAGCGTAACCAGCTCTTGTAAATCCTGCTCCAGATGCTGTGGTTACTGATTGGGCAGGCGCGTAATTTGTGGCATCGGTTACGGTACCTGTTCCGCCATTGGCATCATAGCTTACGTTACCTCTCCACTGTGCATATAAAGTTGCATTTGCTGTAAAAGGATAACTTGCACTGTTTGCATATGCTGTTCCAGAACCATTTGCAGCTGTATTCCATCCTGAAAAATTATAGTTTGTTCTTGTAAAGGAATTCGCTGTTAAGTTAGTAGCTGTTGAAGCGGTTTGGGCTGCCATTGTTCCTGAGCCACCGTTGGAGTCAAAGGTTACAGTGTATCCTGAAGATGTTACTGTCAGTTTATAATCTTCGGCTTCACCACCATTAGTCGCGCTGGTAAATGAACATGGATTACTAGGATTACTTATATTATAATCGGCCAGTATTCTCATTACATAATCTCCTGTTGTTTGTAGTGCAGGAATGTTGATATTGGTTGAGGTGCCGCTATTCAAATAGCCAGAAGTAACAAATACTCTTTCTCCCGAATCAAAAACATTATTCTTGTCCCAGTCAATCCAAATTGCCCATCCAAATGTATTTGTTACGGGTGTTACACCTGCAAAAGATACAGTAAAGTTTGTTCCTTGCGTTGCAATTACTTGTTTAGTATCATAGAAATTTGAATAGCCACTGCCATTACCTGAAGTGTTAGTAAAATTAGTAGTTGCACTATTTGTAGAAACACTTGTAATATATAAAGTTGAAGTAGAAATAGGTGTACAATATCCAGTATAGGTTAAAACAACCCTTCCAGCTCCTCCAGCTCCACCTAATCTTGCAGTAGTATTTCCACTACCTCCTCTGGCTCCGCCACCACCGCCACCAGGAGCGCTTCCAGCATTTCCAACTGCACTTGTGTTGGTATTAATTCCACTCGCTCCAGCTCCTCCTCCGGTAGTTCCTCCAGAACCAGCTGTGCTTATATTTGCATTACCACCATTTGTAGTGGTTCCTGCACCACCACCACCACCACCAGAAGCTGCAGCTGTACTACTTGTTCCATTACTTGTACCACCATTACCACCATTCCATGTAACTGAACCTGTAGATCCCGTTCCACCAGCACCTCCAGCAACAGAACTAGCTGTATTGTTTCCGAGACCTCCAGTGCCTCCAGTAGCAATTACAGTAGTTTCAAAGCTTGAACTTCCTCCTGAATTTCCACTCGCTGCTGAAACGCCTGTTCCTCCAGCACCAACTGTTATTGTATAAGTATTTCCGGGTACTACGGTAACACTAGTAGACTTTGCATAAGCACCACCACCACCACCACCAGCAACTCTAAAAAGAGCAGCAGTTCCAACACCTCCACCGGCGCCTCCGCCTCCCCATGCTTCAACTTGGATGGTTGTTACATTGGGAGGGCATGTCCAAGTATATGTTCCAGGAGTGCTATATGTTGTTTGCCCATAAACCCCGCCGCTCATCATCACCACAAACAACAAAACCGTTCCAAGGAAACGGTTAAAAATTGAGTTACTTCCATTGTTAATGCCATCGCCTCCTGCAACACCATTCCATTGTAATTTTCTCATCATATCGAACACTATTTAAAAATCTTTTTTATTTCTTCAAATTGCTGTTTTATAGGTTAGTATTAAAATTTGGGACAACAAAAATAAGTAGTGCGATTGTTAATTCGTGTTTTTTGATATTATATTTTTGATATTATTTCAAAAATTAAGAAAAGCTGTATTATTTAGTAAAATTAGTGATTATATCTAATTAAATAAGTCGTTACGTTATTTTAAATTCAAAAGTAATGTTTGTTCTTGCTTGTTTTGTTTATCATTTTCTTGTTATAAATCAGCATCTACTCTTGTATTTATAAGAAAATTATATATAAAACTAAAATACTTGTTTGAAATAACACCGCTTTTGGTAATGTGTCGGTGTTCATTTACAACAGTTTCAATGGCTAAGGGGATGGTCCAATTTAACAATTTGGTTTGCCTCATGAAGTCAATTTCTCGACTTCTAAAAAACTACTACTTCTGCTTAAAGGTTGCTTAAAGGTTAGGATGAGTTTTACATACCTTTACATCAAATGATTCCTCCATAATCTTTCTATCTCAACGCAGGAGAAACAACATCTGAATTATGTGATTTCCCCAATCTTGTCATCTCGACGAAGGAGAGATCGCATAAAGGAACTCCACCAAGCAATCCATAAAGTATTCCCAAAGAGGCTCCCAAAACAACATCTGAAATGTATTATGTAATGACTCCAATCTTCTCTTCCCAATCTTCTCACCCCAATCTTGTCATCTCGACGAAGGAGAGATCGCATAAAAAAGCTCCATAAAGCAATTCTATAAGAAACACCATAAAGTACTCCCCAAAAAATCTTCTCAAACTACATCTGAAATGTATTATGTGATCTCTCCTTCGTCGAGAGGACAACTTTGCGGATGTGGAGTATGTAAAAAACCAAAGTCACTTCCAAGTAGCATCTTTAAATATTATGTAATGACTACAATCTTCTCTCCCCAATCTTCTCACCTCAATCTTGTCATCTCGACGCAGGAGAGATCGCATAAAGAAGCTCCGTAAAGCAATTCTATAAGAAACCTCATAAAGTATTCCCCAAAGAATCTTCTCAAACTACATCTGTAATATATTATGTGATCTCTCCTTCGTCGAGAGGACAACTTTGCGGATGTGGAGTATTGAAAACTTCAAACTCGAGAGGACAATTTTGCGGATAAATATTATATGTTAGGGAATAATTTACAGTTTGTGCTGTTGGATAATAATTAAAATCAATAACTTGTCCTAAAAAAATAGCTTCAAGATGTTTAATCCGCAATTAGGTTTCCATACATATTATGTCTATATCATAACGAACAGTTACAGGACAACATTCTATATAGGAGTAACTAATAATCTAAAAGCCAGACTTGTTCAGCATAAGGAAAACATTGCTGCCAATACAAAAACATTTGCCTCAACCTATAGAATTGAGTATTTGGTTTTTTATGAAAAATACGTTTGGATACAAGAAGCAATCGCCCGAGAAAAGGAATTGAAAAAATGGAGAAGAGATAAAAAATTAGCGCTTATAAGAACTATAAACCCTAATTTAGAATTTCTAAATCACTTGTTTGAATAGTTTGACAACTATTTTCGTATTGTAGTTTAGTCCTTTAAAGACCAAGCTTTCAGCCCAATCTTGTCATCTCGACGAAGGAGAGATCGCATAAAGAAATTCCACCAAGCAATTCTACAACGAAGCTCATAAACTACATCTGAAATATATTATGTGATCTCTCCTTCGTCGAGATGACAACTTTGCGGATGTGGAGTATGTAAAAAACCAAAGTCACTTCCAAGTAGCATCTTTAAATATTATGTAATGACTACAATCTTCTCTTCCCAATCTTCTCTCCCCAATCTTGTCATCTCGACGCAGGAGAGATCGCATAAAGAAGCTCCATAAAGCAATTCTATAAGGAACCTCATAAAGTATTCCCCAAAGAATCTTCTCAAACTACATCTGGTAGTATGTAAAAAACCAAAGTCACTTCCAAGTAGCATCTTTAAATATTATGTAATGACTACAATCTTCTCTCCCCAATCTTCTCTCCCCAATCTTGTCATCTCGACGCAGGAGAGATCGCATAAAGAAACTCCACCAAACAATTCTATAAAGAAGCTCCATAAAGCAATTCTATAAGAAAC